>JAOAHS010000001.1 GCA_026415135.1 Calditerrivibrio sp.
CGGTTTGTTATCGTTGTTTTCATCAATTCCGTATAATTTATTTACGCATAACCGGATGTATGAGAGGGAGGGTTATTATGTGTCAGTGTTTTATGCGTACATGAAGGGTATGGGTGTGGAGGTGATAGGAGAGGATGTGACGAATAAAGGTAGGATAGATCTGACGCTGATATTTCCAGATGTAGTGTATGTGATGGAGTTTAAGGTTGATGAGGGTGGGGCATTGGAGCAAATAAAGGGTAAAAGGTATTATGAGAAATATCTTTCAATGGGTAAGGATGTCTATCTTGTGGGTATAGAATTTGATAGTGGTAGCAGAAATGTTAATAATATAGAATGGGTAAGATTGTAAAAATAAGAAACAGTAGATGGATTTGGTATAATAGTTTAATGGAATGTTATTAAGTTTTTATTTTGTTTAATTATTTGACATTAGCTGATTTAAAAAAGATTACAGCCTTGAAATCTTTGAGTTTTTAAACTAAATTTTTATCTATGGATCTTATAAAAAAAATAGAGATTTTGGCCGATGCAGCCAAATATGATGTTTCCTGTTCCAGCAGTGGAAGTAGAAGGGAAACACCACCTGGTGGCTTAGGTAACGGTGCTTTTTCAGGTATATGCCACAGCTGGTCGGCAGATGGTAGATGTGTATCACTATTAAAAATACTATTGACAAATATATGTATTTATGACTGTGCCTATTGCTACAACCGAAAATCAAATGAAATAAAAAGAGCGATTTTCGAACCAAGAGAGATCGCGAATCTAACAGTAGAGTTTTATAGAAGAAACTATATCGAGGGTTTATTTCTAAGTTCTGGTGTGTTTAGATCGCCTGACTATACAATGGAATTAATGCTAAGAACAGCAGAGATACTAAGAAATGAGTATAGATATGGGGGCTATCTACATATAAAGATAATTCCAGGAGCATCCAATCTTTTGATAAAAAAAGTTGCTACCCTTGCGGATAGGGTAAGTGCTAACATAGAGTTACCTACTGAAAAGAGTTTATCGGTATTTGCACCTGAGAAAAATCGTCAAGTTATTGATAGGTCTTTTGAGATTGTTGATGAGTTAGGTAAAGAGATTGGTAGGAAAAACTCCACTTCCACCCAATTGATTGTTGGTGTATCTGATGAATCAGATAGAATCATTGTTTCTCAATCGGAACAGTATTACAAGAAAAAGCTTCTTTCGAGGGTGTATTACTCAGCGTATATCCCTGTTAATAACGCTATACCTGTAAAAATTAGTGAGCCACCATTATTGAGGGAGCATAGATTGTATCAGGCTGATTTTCTGCTACGTTTTTATAAATTTACAAGTAAAGAGTTGTTTGCTAAAAGGGAAAATCTGGATGAGGTAGTAGATCCCAAGCTTAGATGGGCACTTGATAATATAGAGCAGTTCCCTGTTGATATAAATAAGGCTGATTATGTACAGTTATTGAGGGTTCCGGGTATTGGGCCTAAATCAGCCAAAAAAATCATAGAAGCTCGAAAGTTTGGTTACCTAAATATTGAGCATCTGAAAAAGATGGGAGTCCCAATGGGTAAATCCCAATACTTTATAGTGATAAATGGTAAGAGGCTGAAAAAAACGCCTGAGGAGCTAATAGAACGGGAGATTATGAAGTACCATCAAGAGCATTCTCCCATATTTAAATTGTTGGGTGCCGATTGATGTATCAAATTGTGTACGATGGTACCTTTGATGGTTTTTTGACGGTATTTTATGAATATAAAAAGGGTCTTGATATTGATAGTGTAGTTAACAAAAAGATCACCCCCGTTTATCAGCCTACTATATTTTCTTACGAAATTAACACAGATCATCATAAATCTATTGAAGCGATGAAATATATAAAGGATAAAGGTGATGATGTGTTTAAAAAAGTCTATTTTTCGTTTTTAGCTGATACTAGGGGCTTGGAGAGGATTATTTTTGAGTTTGTAGATATAGATTGTTGGCAGGACTTACGCAATCCTGTGGTCTGTGATGTGGAACGAGCTATTAAATCGGTGTTTTCTGAGAGGCATAAGATGTTAGGGTTTATTAGGTTTTCTGAGCTTTCGGATGGTAGTTTTGTTAGTTTTATCAAACCGAAGAATAATATTTTACCTTTGATAGGGGAGCATTTTAAAAAAAGGTTTTCAAACCAGAGATGGACCATAGTGGACAAGTTTAGGAGGGAGGTTTTAGCTTTTGATGGAAGTAAGTTATATTATGGAAGTTTGGTCGATAGCGAGGAAATGGAATTTTCTGAAAAGGAGATGTTGATCAGAAAAAGCTGGAAGAGCTTTTTTGACATTGTAGCTATACAGGAGAGAAAGTGTTATGAGAGACAGAGAAACAAAGTGCCCCTTTGGGTTCGAGAGGAAATGATTGAATTTTGGTAGAACTTTTATGGAGTATTTTATTCTAAAATAAATATGATTAGATTACTTTTGATATTGCAAGAGGCAATAAAATCTGTTTTGTCATATCGTTTGAGGAGTTTTCTTTCCATCATGAGCATTGCTTTGGGTATAATTGGTGTTACTGTTGTTGTGGGTGCTGTGAATGGGGCATATCAAAAAGCAGGTCAGATTTTGGATATGTTTGGTCCAGACTCTTTGTTGGTTTTTGGAGGCACCCAAAGGAATCAAGCTACAGGCTTCAGAACTAAAACCCTTACATTTGATGATCTCGAAGCTGTAAGGGATGCTTTCCCCACTGCTTATATCCTTGTACCGATGAGTGCTAGGGCTAATATAAAGGTCAGTTATCAGGGGAATCATATACAGACATTTGTAGTAGGGTCAACGCAAGGGTATGGAAAATCTTGGAGTTGGAACGTGGTGGAGGGAACTGATTTTACTAAAGAGGATGTGGATAAGGCGATGAGGAAATGTCTATTGGGTAGTTATGTCAAGGATCAGCTCTTTGGTAATGAAGATCCAATCGGTAAGTTTATATATATAAACGATTTCTCCTGTGAGGTTTCTGGGGTTTTGGAGGAAAGGGGAGTATCTAACTTTGGTGTCAATATAAATGATCGTATTGTGATACCTATTACAGTACTTAGCAAGTTTGTTACTAAGGAATATAAATATATTACAGCGATGAGGATAAGGTTTGAAGATGTTTCAAACCTTGAGAATAGGGCTGAGGAGTTGAGACAGTTTCTAAGATTTCGTCATAATTTAGGTGATGGTAAGGAGGATGATTTTTCTATAGTTGGCCCTAAGGATGTTTTGAAGTTTTTTGTGGCTATTGGTGGAGCTATGATTGCATTTTTGACAATAATCACAATAATAACAGTATCTGTAGGTGGCTTTGTCATGGCAAATCTATTCCTCATTTCTGTAACGGAACGGGTTAAAGAGATAGGTATAAGAAGAGCTCTTGGTGCTCGAAAAAAAGATATTTTTTTACAGTTTATACTGGAATTTTTTATCATTACAGTATTAGGTGCTTTTTTAGGTTTTTTGTTAGGTTCACTTTTAGCAGGTCTTATTTCAAGCTTTAGGGTGTTTGATGTGGTGATATCTTTGCAGGTATTTATTGTAGCAATAGTTGTATCGGCTATATTGGCGTTGGTTTTTGGAGTGGCTCCTGCTAAAAGGGCTTCTGAAATCAATCCGATAAGTGCTATACGGAGTTAAAATGAGGAAGATCCTTTTGTATTTGAAGATAGTTTATGGAGTATTCAAATCGTTTAAGGTTAGAACAGCTCTTGCTGTTTTTGGTGTTTTACTTGGGGCATTATCTCTTACATTGGTAAATAATATATCTAAATCCCTTAAGATGAAAGTGGAATTGGAATTGGAAAAGTTTGGTAAAAATACAATTAACGTTGCTTCAGGTAGATTAGCCAGACATGGCAAGGGTGGTTTTTTCGAAAAAGCAAAAACGATGACCCTTAAAGATGCAGATATGATAAAGAGAAACATAGCTCACATCCAGACAGTTTCCCCCTACGTAAAGAGGGGTGGAGTATTGAGATATGAAATGAACAATATCTCATCATCAATACTGGGTGTGGATACGAATTATTTTTTTCTTAAAAAACTCAACGTTGTAGAGGGTTCACTGTTTGACAATGATCATCTGAATAGAATGGAGAGGGTGTGTGTTTTAGGAAGTGAAGTGAAAAGGAAACTTTTTGGAAATGATTCGGCATTAGGTAAGACGGTTCTTATATATAGAGCACCTTTTACAGTTGTTGGAGTATTAGAAGAGAAGGGTTCAGATCTAAATGGAACAAATCTTGATGATATGGTTTACATTCCTGTTACTACATTTATGCGTAGAGCGGCAAATCTGGATTATATTGATGGTATGGAGATAGAGATCGATGATTGGAAGAATTTTGAGATGATCAAGGAGCATATTACGGTCATCTTAAGGGAGAATCATAGGTTGTATGGGGATACAAAGGACGATTTCACAATTATAAATCCTGTGGATGCTCTAAATATACAAAATCAAACCATCAGGATAGTTACTTTTTTGGGGCTTGTTACTGCTGGAATTTCTTATCTAATAGGTGGTCTCGGTATCTTTTCTATTATGATACTGTCTGTGAGTCTTAGAAGGACTGAAGTGGGTATTAGAAGGGCAGTTGGAGCTCGAAAGAAGGATATATTTAGACAGTTTCTATTGGAATCAGGTATTATTGGTATTTCTGGCAGCATATTAGGGGTCATTTTTGGGGTAGTTATAAGTGTAGTTGCTTTTAAGTTGGCAGCATTGCCCACTGTTGTGTCTATAATGGGGCTTGTGATCTCTATTGTGATGTCTTTTGTTGTGGGAATAATCTCTGGGATCTACCCTTCCATGACAGCAGCCAAGACAGATCCCATTGTTGCCCTTAGAAGTTTATAATTTTACTAAAACTTTCGAATTTTAAACTTGCTCCTCCCACAAGGGCACCATCTATATTTGGCATACTCATTAACTCAGATATATTTTCTGGTTTTACACTGCCACCGTAGAGAATCCGGATTCTGTTTGCAGATTTTTTACTATATTTGTATTGGATAAATTTTCTTATTGCAAGGTGCATCTCTTCGGCATCCTCTGCTTTTGCGGTTTTCCCTGTTCCTATTGCCCATACCGGTTCATAAGCGATGACAACCTGCTTTAGTTCTTCTTCACTTACTCCCCAGAGGGCCATGCCAAGCTGGCTCAATACAAGCTCCTTTTCAATTTTTGCTTCCCTCTCTGGTAGCTGTTCTCCTATGCAGAGGATGATATTTAGTTTTTTTTCCAGTGCTTTTTTGACTTTTTTGTTGATGATTATATCTGTATCACCAAAATACTGCCTTCTTTCCGAATGCCCTATTATTGTCCAGTCTATACCTATGGAACAAAGCATGTCTGCCGAGATCTCTCCTGTGAATGCTCCACTGGATTCAAAATGAATGTTTTGAGCTGAGATCTTTATTTTTTTGTTTATCCTTGAGAGAGTTTTTTTCAATTCGTAGAGGTAAACAGAAGGGGGCGCTATGAGAACCTCCCTTGTTTTATTATCGTATGAAAAATGTTTAAAAGATTTTACAAAGTCTATTGCCTCCTCTAAAGAGAGGTTCATTTTCCAGTTAGCAGCTATTAGGGCTTTTCTCATTTTGTATCTCCTGACTTGTTCATCTCTATGGTTCCATTTATTATTACTCCTTCCTCTATCTTTATTGAGGGTGTTATTATAGTGCCGTTAACTATAGCTGGTTTGAGTAGCTCCACAATCGATTTCGCTTTTATTGTTCCCTTGAAGGTACCAGATATCTTAACCACAGATGTTTCTATATCTGCTTCCACGTTCCCAGTATTTGCAATGACGAGGGTATCGGATGAGATGATATTACCTTTGAATATCCCATCAATCCTTACTATTCCATCAAAAATAAGTGTTCCGTTGAAGTTTGTTTTATTACCTAAAAAGGCATTGATGGTTACTTCATCGTTTTTCTTTTCTTTTAACATTTTTCACCTCTTAGAAGAGAGATTATTCGATTTAGCTCTTTATCGTTTCTATAGACTAATTCAATTTTACCACCTTTACGAGAAGGCTTTATATTCACCTTTGCTTGGAATATATCCTCTATCTCTTTTTTGATGGAGTCTAAAAAAAGATCAAGCTCCTTCTTTTTAGTGTTTTCTTGCGATTTGGTGACATGTTTGACCAATTTTTCCAACTCTCTAACAGAAAGGTTTTTATCAAGTATTTTTTGTAAAAGTTGTAAAGCCATAGATGGTTCAATACCAACCAGTGTTCTGGCATGACCTTCCGATATTAGGTTTTGAGATAATGCTTCTAAAATTTTATGATGAAGAGTAAGTAGTCTAAGGGTATTGGCTATAGTACTTCGATTTTTGCCAACTATTTGGGCAAGCTGTTCCTGGGTATAGTGATATTTTTCTAACAATGACTTATATGCTCTGGCCAACTCAACAGGGTTTAGATCTTCTCTTTGGATATTTTCTATTAGGGCTAATTCCAATTTTTCTTTTTCTTCATTGATATTTTTTATTATTACAGGTATTTTTTTTAAGCCGGCTAAACCTGCAGCACGCCAACGTCTTTCACCAGCAATTATCTGATACTTACCATTAGTGCTAACCACTATCAAGGGTTGGATGATACCTTTTTCTTTTATAGATTGGGCAAGCTCTAAAAGCTTTTCTTCATCAAAAACTGTTCTTGGTTGGTTTTGGTTTGGAATAATATCTGAGATATCAACTTCTAAAATAGATCTACTGTCGGTATTTTTAGGTATAAGGGAATCGAGACCTCTTCCTAATGGGCTTTTTTTTATCATAATTTTTTTAATATCTCCTTAGCGAGATCTATGTAGCTTTCAGCACCTTTAGATTTTATATCGTACGATATGATTGGTACCCCATAACTGGGGGCTTCACTTAATTTTACGTTTCTGGGGATAATGGTCTTAAACATTTTATCCCTGAAATATTCTCTTACCTGTCTATAAACCTCTTTTGAGAGGTTGTTTCTCGGGTCGTACATCGTTAGTAGTATCCCTTCCAGATCTAAACTTGGGTTTAGCCCCTCTTTAACAAGCCTAATAGTGTTTAGTAATTGCGTGAGACCTTCTAAGGCGTAGTATTCACATTGGAGTGGTATAAGGACTGTATCGGCCGCCGTTAAAGAATTGATAGTAAGTAGCCCAAGAGATGGTGGGCAATCTATGATCACTATGTTATAATTATCTTTTATTATATCTATGGCTCTTTTTAATCTTGTTTCCCTCGAAAGGACTGTAACAAGCTCAATTTCTGCTGCAGTTAGATCAATTTTGCTGGGTATTAAACTGAGCCCGTCTATTTTCGTATCCATTATTACATCTTCTATCCTTAAATTATTTATTATGACATCATAGATACTTTGGCTTAGTTCTGATGGGTTAAAACCGAGTCCACTTGTGGCATTAGCTTGGGGATCCATGTCGACCAATAATACCTTTGCCTCAGCAAAAGCTAAAGCAGAAGCAAGATTTACAGCTGTAGTTGTTTTGCCCACTCCACCTTTCTGATTTGCTACAACCATTACTTTTCCCATAATGGAAGTTTATTAAAATAATCATCAAAAATCAAGGATTTTATTTCTCCCCCTCTTAAGTGTTTTTGTGCTTGATTAGCTATAACTAATTTGATAAAATATCGATAAAAATAGGTGTGTTTATGGAAGAGATTATCAAAAGAGCAGCAGAAGAGATAAAGAATTGTAATATTCTTATCATCACAGCTGGTGCTGGTATCGGGGTGGATTCGGGATTGCCAGATTTTAGAGGGGATAAAGGTTTCTGGAATGCTTATCCATTGTACGAAAAGCTGGGTATGAGTTTTGTTGATTGTGCAAATCCTGTTCACTTTAGGAGTGATCCGTCATTTGGTTGGGGTTTTTATGGACATAGACTCAATATGTATAGAGAAACAAAGCCCCATAAAGGTTTTTTCATCATGCTTGATTGGTGTAAAAGTATAGCTGAAGATTATTTTGTGGTTACATCCAATGTCGATGGTCAATTCCAAAAGGCAGGATTTGATGAGAATAAGATATATGAGATACACGGTTCTATACATCATCTACAGTGTATAGTGCCCTGTTGTGATGAGATATGGTCCAATGACGAGATTATTGAGGTGGATTTTCAGACGATGAGGTCTAAACAGATCCCTAAATGTAGGTTTTGTGGTGATGTGGCAAGACCCAATATATTGATGTTTGGTGATTTTAGTTGGATTCCCGATAGGACTAACAATCAACGAAAAAAGTATGAAGATTTTTTGAGAAGAAATGGTGATAAAAGGATAGTGGCCATAGAGATAGGTGCTGGGACTGCAATACCTTCCATTAGATATGCAGGTGAGAGACTTGTAAACAGGTACGATGCTTTTCTCATTAGGATAAATGTAAGGGAGCCTTATGTGGGGGATTTGGGTGATAAAGCAGTGGGAATACCTATGTCGGGGTTAAAAGCGCTGGAAATGATTAAGTCATATTTATAAAAACATGTTAAAAATCGATGAAAGCGATATAACATATAAAAAAATTCTGATTTTTTGGCTTCCTTTACTATCTGCCTGGATGATGATGGCTTTTGAAGGGCCATACATCGCTGCTATGATAGGTAGATTACCAGACGTTAAATTGAATCTCGCAGGTTATGGTATAGCATATTCTGTTGGTCTGTTGGTGGAGGCTCCTATTATTATGCTTATGAGTGCTTCCACTGCTTTGGTAAAATCTAAGCAAAGTTATATTAAATTGAGAAATTTCTCTTTTATTCTCATTGGAGTATTAACAGCTGTTATACTTATTATTCTCATAAAACCTGTGTACATATTCATTTTTAATGACTTGTTAAAACTCGAAGAAAAACTGCAATCAAATGTTTATTGGGCTATATGGGGATTGGTGCCATGGGCTGGTGCCATAGGGTATAGAAGGTTTTATCAAGGTATTATGATTAAAGATGGTAAAACAAAATACGTTGCGTATGGTACTCTCACAAGGATGTTGACTGTGATATTTTTGGCGGTTTTTATAAAAAACTTTACAAAAATAAATAGTGCCTTGCTGGGGACAATGACTCTGAGTGGTGCAGTAGTGGTGGAGGCGATTTTTGCAAGGGTATTGGCTAAGGATTCTGTGAGTAAGGTGATGAAAATGGAGATCAAAGATGATCTAAACTTTAGGAAGATTGCCAAATTTTACTTCCCTATGGCCATGACTCCTCTTATTGCTCTTGCAGTTCCTCCAATGACAACTTTTGTTTTGTTAAAAGGGACTAATCCATTAGAATCGGCTGCTATTATGCCTGTCCTAAACTCTTTGACATTTGTGTTCAGGGCTGTGGGGTTATCTTTTCAGGAAGTAGCTATTGCCTTGTTAGATGGTGGCTTTAGGCATTATGAGAAAGTGAGAAATTTCATGAGGGGTCTGTTTTTGTTTAACCTTTTGGGTTATGGCATGATAAGCTTTACTCCTATGGCTGAGGTGTATTTTGTGAATATCTCAGGGATGACACCAGAACTTGCAGAGATGGCAAAAATCCCTTCAATGATCCTTACTTTTGTTCCTCCTTTTACAGCATTACTTTCCTTTCAAAGGGCTATTATTGTTAAGAAAGGGGTTACTATTCATATGACCATAGCTACATTTATAGAGGTTATTATTACTTTTGGCATGTTGTTTACTATACCTTTTGTGCCTGTTACAGGGATTATTGTAGCAGCCACAGCCCTTTTAGTGGGAAGAGTAGTGAGTAACCTTTATTTGCATATTATTATTTCAAAATCGTTTTTATAGCTACAAGGCTTGTTACAGAAACAAAGGCAATCATTCCAAGGGTGCCACCTAACCCTCTGAAAAAACTAAAAAAAGAGAAGTAAACGATCGTAATGATAAATGATATCGTAATAATGTCGATACTATTTGATATGTTTTGTGGAGAGGACATCCCAGCAAAAGATGACGTAACTGCTATGTTTATTACAAAATCATGGATGAAATTTGAAAGGGAACCAGTGATAATCATGATTACAGAGGACGCAAATACTGGACCAAGACCCAATCTGTGATGTATTATGAAAGTAAGTGATAATGAGGTAAAAGCTACTAACAAACCTATTGCAAATTCAGATAAAGATACCATTTAACACCATAAAGATAATTATGGCTACGTAAGCTAAAGCCCCCAGTTTTCCACCAATTCCTAAAAAGATATTTCTGCTGATGAAAAATAAAACCCCTACGAAAAAAGGAAGTATCTGTATTATTTTAGATGAATGAAGGAATATATGTGATGTCATTCCAGCGAATACCCCGCAAAAAGCTGAAAACTGTAGGTCGTAAACCTTTTTGTAAGAATTTGATATTAAGGAAAATATCATTCCTGTTAGCCCTGCTGATAAAGTAATGTTCATTCCCTGTGAGAGGTAGTAAGTCATATAAAAACCTAAGGTTGCTCCACACAGATCAAGTATAACGTCTTTATAAATTAATCGGAGGTATAAATCTTTTTGTGTAAGGTTGTGTCGGAGAGTTATCTTTTTAATGTTTAAATAGATGAGGAATAGGCTAAAAAAAATGGTAGACAAAAAGATGTGTAACTTAGATGGGTTATATAAATCAATAGAGCTGAACAGGAAGAAAAAAACAGAAAAGATGAGCAAAAAATAGCCCATCTTTTCCATGTTTTATACCTTAAATTTTTTCACTAAAGTAAGCAGTTCGTTTGCCAACTTGCCGAGGTTGTCTGCAGCGTTCATCACTTCATCAGCACTTAGGTTTGAATTGCTCAGGCTGTTTGCAAGGGTATTTATATCAACTGTTACCTGATCTGAAACTTTCGACATCTGCTCTACAGAGGATGCTACCTGCATGATCTTGTTTTGTAGATTTGCTACTTCTTCTACTATTTCTTCCAAAGCTGTAATTGCTTCTTTTGAAAGTTCTACACCTTCATCTACCTTATGAACTCCAGCATCCATCTTTTCCACTGCTATATGTACCTCTTTTTGGATACCTTTTATCATCTGTTCGATCTCTGCTGTGGCTGATTGGGTTCTCTCGGCTAATTTTCTGACTTCATCAGCAACTACAGCAAAGCCTCTTCCATGCTCTCCTGCTCTTGCAGCTTCGATAGCAGCATTTAGGGCAAGGAGGTTTGTTTGATCAGCGATATCCCTTATAACATTTGCTATCTCACCTATCTGCTGGGATTTCTCCCCTAAAGAGGAGACTACTTTTGATGTCTCGAGTACGGTGTTGGCTATCGATTGAACCTCTTTGGTGGTTTTGTTTACTATATCTTTACCTTTGACTGCCATCTGGGCTGCATGGTCTGCGTTTTGGGACATTTCGGTGGCATTCATTGCAATTCCTGAGACTGTTTGAGTCATCTCTTCTGCAGCTGTGGCAATCTGGTTTGCTCTATCGTTTTGTTCTGATATGGCGTTTTTGTTTTCCACTGATGTGGAGTGGAGTTCTTCTGAGGCAGCAGAAATAGTGTCAGCAGAAGATTTGATATTGTTTAATACGTTGGATAACTCTTTGATCATGTTAGATGTGTATTCCACTACACTGTTTGGGGCTGGGTTTTCTATTTTTACAGTGAGATCACCATCGGATACCTTTTTAAGCACATCCTTTACAAACTCTGGTTCTCCTCCTAAAGGTCTAAATACAGCTTTTAGGGTGGTAAAGCCTATGAATGAAATAATCAAAAGATAGAGTATAGAAGAGTATATGATCACATTAGATAGCATTTTTATAGATTTTTGAGTATGTTTGCTGTGTTCTTCCATGTCTTTTTCTTCATAAGTGGTAAATTCTTTTATTGCTTTTACATAAGGGTTATATGCTGCAGGTACTAACGTGGCCATCTCCACCATTGCAACCTCTATTTGTCCTGAATTTACTTTATCAATGATGCTTTTTTGGACAGATATATAGGCTTCTCTTGCGGTTATGATATTTTTTAAAAGCTGTTTTTCTTTGTCTGTCACAAGTTTTGGTTCTATCTCTTTAATGATCTGGGTGATTTCGTTTCTAAGTTGCTCTATTTCTTTGATATGCTCTTTTGATTCTCCTAAACTGTATCCCAGTACTGCATCCCTTAGGTTTATTCCTATTGCATTAACTTTATCCAATATCTTTCCAGATCTATCAACTTTGAAGTAATGATCTTGAATGAGTTCTCCTATATCTTTTTTAGCAATATAGAGCTCATAGATGGAAAATATCTGTACAAACACTATTAGGATTGTGAGAAAGGCAAAAGATGTAATAATTTTCTTTTTTAAACTCCCTTTATTCATATATCCTCCTGGAAGGTAGTTTATTGAAAAAATTTATCGACAAACTCATGATCATATAACCCAAGATACTCCCTTTGGTTTTTATAGTCGTTAATGTATCTTTCTTTTAAGTCTTTAAGCTTAGAAAGCTCACATTTTAACATAATAATCTTTCTATCGACCCTGTCCCTGAGTTCTTTAAGCTTTTTTCTTTTGAAAAAACCAGATTTTTTTATCAAATTATCTATTTTTAACAATATCTTCTCTTCTCGATTTAATATTCTTTCTTTTTTTGTTATCATCTCTATTGCAATTTCTATCTTTTTACCGTACTCTGATAATGTTTGGGCTTTGAGTTGTTTTAACTCTGCATCCAAGCTATTTAAGTCAAACATGAAGGTTTAATATATCTTTTATGGAAATAAATCAAGAATATTTAATAAAAATTTACAGTTTGTTATATAAAAGATATGGTGATATGAAATGGTGGCCTGCTGAGACACCCTTTGAAGTGGCGGTTGGGGCTGTTCTTACTCAAAATACTACTTGGAAAAATGTTGAAAAGGCTATTTCGAACCTAAAATGTGAAGATTGTCTAAATCCAGTATGTTTGGTGGGCTTAGAAAATGATAAGTTAAAAGAGTTAATAAAACCTGCTGGGTTTTTCAATCAGAAATCGGAGAGGCTAAAGAGGTTGGCAGAGTTTGTTTTAGAAGTTTGCTATGGGGATATTAGATATTTATTAGGTTTAACTTTACAGGAGGCAAGGGAACAGCTTTTAAATATAAAAGGGGTCGGTTTTGAGACGGCTGATTCCATATTGCTTTATGCGGTAGGGCACCCCATTTTTGTCATCGATAAATACACGATGAGGATGTTTAAAAGAATAGGAGTGGTATTGACAGAAAAGTATGAATTGTTTCAACGTATGTTTATGGAAAATCTTCCTAAGGATACAGAGCTTTTTAAAAACTATCATGCTGTTATTGTTGAGAATGTAAAGAGATTTTGCAAGGTAAAGCCAGATTGTACCTATTGTCCTCTTGAAACTATTTGTGAAAAAAATATAATATAGTTAATCAGGCGGAAATGCAGTTGCTATGGAGAACTCCATAGAGGAAAGTCCGGACACCATAGGGTATGATGGTCGCTAACAGCGACCCGCCGTGAGGCGAGGGAAAGTGCCACAGAAAACAGACCGCCCGGTCATATATCATGACCGGGTAAGGGTGAAAAGGTGGGGTAAGAGCCCACCGCTCCTTCCGTGAGGATAGGAGGCATGGCAAACCCCATCAGGTGTAATGCCAAATAGGCAGGCGTTTGAGGGTGACCCGCCCGATGCTTGTGGGTAGGCAGCAGGATCTGATCAGCAATGATCAGACAAGATAAATAACTGCATAAAACAGAATCCGGCTTATTTCCGCCTGGGTTTAAAGTTTTATTGCATATTTCTTTTTGCAATGTATTATTAAAGTATGGATAGGTTTAATAAAAATTATGTTAGAAAGATTGTTATTATTTATGCTGTTTGCTCTACCTTCTGGATCTTTTTCAGTGATCATTTGGTTTATCTTCTATTCCCCAATGGCTTCGTCTATATGTCGATATACAAGGGCATTTTGTTTGTTTTGGTTACGTCTTTATTATTGTATATTCTTTTGTTAAGGTTTTTAAAGGAGATTAAACTACAGCATATAAAAAAAGATCGTGCCCTTGATGAGTTGCAAAAACTTAAAAATGACCTCGAAAATAGGGTAGAAGAAAGAACTTATGAGCTTAAGAGATCCAATGAAACTTTGGAGGCTTTTGCTTATTCAATAAGTCATGACTTGAAGGCACCACTGAGAGCTGTAACAGGTTTTGCCAAGATTCTTGAAGAGGATTATGGAGATAAACTGGATGAGGAGGGCAAGAGAGTACTGACAGTGATAAAGGATAATGTGGCAAAAATGGACACCCTTATAAATGACATTCTCACTCTATCAAGGGTTCAGAGGGCTAAGGTGGAATTTATCGAGATAGATGTAAACCATCTGGTAAGGGATATTTTAGAACAATTGGCAAATATTTATGTTTTTAGTAAGTATCATATTCAGGTGAATCCTTTAACAAATTGTTATGGGGACGCCATATTGTTGAAACAAGTATTTTATAATCTCATAGAAAATGCCCTGAAATACTCCAGTAAGGTGGATTCACCTAAAATTGAAATAGGTTCTTATGTTGAAGGGGATTGGGTAGTTTATTACGTTAGAGACAACGGTGTAGGTTTTGACAGTCAATACAAACACAAGCTATTTACACTTTTCCAAAGACTCCATCAATCTTCTCAATTTTCCGGGACAGGTGTGGGTCTTGCTATAGTGAAGAACATTTTACAGAGGCATGGTGGAGATGTTTGGGCTGAAGGGGAAAAGGATAAAGGTGCTACTTTTTATTTTAAATTAAAAAAGAGGTGACGTATGACAGATAATGCTGTGGAGATATTATTGGCAGAGGACAACGAATATGATGCAGAGCTTACTATAAGAGCACTCAAAAAAGCGAATGTGGCAAATAATATAAAATGGGTAAAGGATGGTGAAGAGGCTTTAAATTATATCTTTGGCAACGAAAATGATGTAAAAACGTCTATGAAACTCATCCTTTTGGATATCAAGATGCCAAAGGTGGATGGGCTTGAGGTGTTAAAAAGGATAAAGTCTGATAATAGAACCAAGTTTATGCCAGTGGTGGTTTTAACCTCTTCTGATGATGAAGTCGATCTTGTTAAGGCTTATGAATATGGTACAAACAGTTATATAGTTAAGCCTGTGGACTTTGAGAAATTTCTCGATGCTGTGCAAAAAATCGGCTTTTATTGGGTATTGTTTAATAAAGTGATATAGAGGTATTTATGGGTAGTGTTCTTAAATTTCTTATTGTTGAGGACAATGAGGCAGATATAGAGTTGATGTCAAGGGAGTTGAAGAAAATTTTTGATCATTATGAATATAAAGTTTGTTGTGATAAAAATAGTTTTGTAGAGCTTTTTAAAAAGTTTGAGCCTGATCTCGTGATTACTGACTACCAGATAAGCTCAGAAATAAATGGTAAAGATATAATTATGTTATCAAAAAATTTAAACCCCTTTGTTCCAGTAATCATAGTTTCTGGTAGTATTGGGGAAGAGCTTGCTGTGGAATGTCTTCGTTTGGGTGCAGGGGACTATGTATTAAAGGATAGAATAAAACGCTTACCTTTCTCTGTTAAGGATCTTATTGAAAAAGAGAAGATAAGGAAGGAGAATTTTGAACTAATGGAAAATCTCAAAGCAAGTAACGAAAGATATATGACTATGTTCGATAATTCAAGACTACCTATGCTCTTGATAGATCCTGATGATAGTCTAAAAATTTTAGATGTTAACAAGGCTGCTGTTAATTTTTATGGTTATTCCAAAGATGAGTTCAAGGTGTTAACGATATACGATTTAGTTATTCTACCTAAGGAGGAAGTTATAGATTTAGCTAAAATAGCTAAGAATGATTCCCAAAGCTTTTTTGATTTTCAGCATAGACTGAAAAATGGTGAGATGAAGTATGTAAATGTCTATTCTGGTCCTATAAAATTTGATGATAGAGTCAACTTACTATCTATAGTAGTAGATGTAACAGAAAAAAAGAGACTTGAGGAAAAAGCAAAACAGTTGGAAGAAAGGATACATTTGATGAATAGGATAGAGTCTATGGGTAGGCTTGCTGGTACCATTGCCCATGATTTTAATAATATCCTTACTCCTATTATTGCTTATTCTGATGTAGGTTGTAGTATTACTTCTGAAGAGTCTGAATTACATAATTATTTTAAACAGATAAAATATGCAGCGGAAAAGGGTGCTTCATTGACAAGGCAGATCTTAGCTCTGGGTAGAAAGCAGGTTATGATGTTTAAAAAGATAGAGATTAAAAAGTTTATAGATGAAAATGCAAATCTCTTCAGAAGACTTATAAGGGAAGATATCGATTTTGTACTGGATGTAAGGGATTCGCAGAGTATAGTAAATATAGATGTGGGGCAGATAACCCAGGTGTTGGTGAATCTTTTGGTCAATGCTGTGGATGCACTGAAAAATGCCAAGGAGAAAAAGATAGTCATAGAGGTTGATAGATTTGTGGTTACCGAAGATATAATTGATAATTATGTAGATCTTTCAATTGGGGATTATGTGAGGATTTCTGTATCTGATACAGGTTGTGGAATACCTAAAGAGCACATGAAAAATATTTTTGAGCCCTTTTTTACTACCAAGCTCGAATCTGGAGGATCTGGGCTCGGGCTATCTATATGTTTGGGTATAATAAAGCAACATAAAGGGGATATAAAAGTTTATAGTGAAGAGGGTGTGGGAACTACATTTAAAATATTTTTGCCTATTGTTAAGACAAAAGTTGAAGATGAGTTGAGTGACAATATAGGTACCAATAATACACTGAGGTTGAATTGTAATGTGTTGTTGGTGGAAGATGATCTTCTGGTTTTAGAGGCTGTTTCAAAGGGTCTTGAGAAGATGGGCTGTAGGGTTTTGGCTGTTAGTGATCCAGCAGAAGCTATAGACAAAGTGTTAAACGAGGGGGTAAACTGCGATATATTAGTGACTGATATAATTATGCCTAAGTACGATGGTAAGCAGCTTTATAAGCTATTGAGTTCAATCATTAAAGGGTTAAAGGTGATCTTTATATCTGGTTATTCCCACGCGATGCTGGAGGATATTTTAGATATAGAAAAAGGTATTACTTTTATCCAAAAGCCATTTGATGCTAAGATGTTGGCTTTAAAAATAAAGGAGGTTTTGGGTTGATGAGCATTTCTTAGTTTTGTTTTAGATACATTTCTATTCCTTCTTCTACGGTATCACTCATATATTTTGATAGATCCATTATATTTTCAAAACCGAATAGTTGGAGGGATCTTAGATATCTTAAAATTATTATACGTCTTTCATTATAAATAGCCAGTTTCCCAAAACCTTCTTTACTTATATCAAAGATGCAGTTCATCTCTGCATTAACTGCTTTTTCTATAATTTGTGCTATTGTTTCGTGTAGAACTTTTACCGAAAAGATTATGCTATCGTCTAATGGTTCGAATAATCTTTCAAGAGATCTATTTTTCTTTTGGTAATACTTTATGAGCAGATCTTCATCGCTTAATCTGGCTAACGTTCCGAAGTTATCAAAGGATCTGATTTTATTAGCAAGATCATTTAGATAGTTGTTCTTCATGGAGTATCTTTTTTAACCATATTGGAGGATTTTTTAGATTGTTTCTCATTGCATCTATGATATCCTCGATTTTAGAGCCTTCATTGACTTTTACGGGGAAAATTTTGTTTTTGATTACTTTTGCTGCTGCTGGTCCACCTATTTGGGTGAAATAGACAATTTTGCAATCGGATATCTTTTTTATTTTTTCATCAATGGCATCAAGGTGATCCACATTTGGATTAGCTCTGACAGTGTTTCTTGTCTCCAGAAAGCTGTAAGTATCTTCGCGGATATCATAGATATAGATCTTTTCAGCATGGCCAAAATGTTCGTTGATTGTTATACCATCATTACTACAAAATGCAACTTTCATATTTAACTCCTTTATAGTTTTTATAGTGATAGCTTTTTTCATCTAAGATCTTTAGGGATATATTTGCAATATCCCTTAGAAGGTGCATTGAACCTTCATAACCTACAAATTTCTTTAAATGGTACGCTATTTCGTCCTTCACAGGGAAGCCTATTTTGTAAAGATGATTGTTGTATTTTTCTGATATCAGCTCTGCATGTGAATTTGAGATAATAATATCTGCATCCAGTGCATATTTTTCAAATGCATATAGATCCCCATGATCGTAGTTATCACCCAATAGGTTATTCAAGTCTTCCCGTTTGTAAGTGGTGATACATTTTGAAGTGCTTATACCCAGTTCTTTATTTAAAAAGTAGTATAAGGCGTATAACATATCTGGTTCTATGGCGATGGCTATCTTTACTTGTCCTAAATAGAAATGGGCATCCATCATTGTATCTATAAGTCTTTTTCTCTGATTTACGAGATGTTTGGATGGTTTTTTACCTGATGAGATGTATAAAAAGTCTAAGAAGTCATCCATATGCGTTAGACCTAATAGGGAGGGGAATACCTTTGTTTGTATACCATGATTCTTTAGTTTGTTTAGTATAGGAGTGGTGGAGGATCCTATCCCAATGGCAGCCAACGGCTTGTTCATAACTCTTGAATATTTTGTTCCACCTGTGGGGAGTTTATAGTAGGAGTCGTTTATAGAGCCTAATGTTTCAGAGAGATCTGGCACAAAATATGGTTTAATACCAAAGGATTCAACGATATATTTTATTTCATCGATATCTTGGGGGGTGAGGGAGAAGTTACCTATAATGATGAGGGTGTTTTCTTCCTGGTTATTGAAGGTTATTGTTTCAAATATTTCTGATATTGCAAAGGCAAATCCCTTTTCGGCATCGTCGTTGAAATCATTGGTGGGGATAATAAAGATATCAATATCGTTATATTCGGGGTATTTTTTTCTAAATTCAGTTATGGATATGTTTATATCATCACCTCTTAATTGGGTTAGGGATGTGGTCAGTATACAAATACCTTTTGGTTTAGATGACTCTACAACATTCTTTAACCCATCTACCAATTCCGAATAAGAACCCATTATTGCGGATATATTGTATACAGCTGTTGTCTGTACTGGTATGATCTCTTTGAAATGCTGAGTTAAAATGTTTTTTATAAAAGCAGTGCAACCCTGTGCTCCATGATGAAACGGTAAAAAACCATCAAAACCTAATACTGCTAATGTTGCTCCTAAAAGTTGACTCTTTTTTAATGGGTTTATTGAGATGTTCATATATCCTCCATAAAAAGAGGTTTGTGTTTGATTGTATTCCAGATAGGAGAAAACATAGTGTTGTAAATGTCTTCTGCTAAGTCTATCATCCCTTCGTAACCTGCGTAAGCTCTCAATCTTTCCTGGTTTACATCAACGTATGGGTAACGGGCTTTCATTGAGACAAACATATTTCTGCTTCCAGCTATAAAAAGGTCTGCATCATTTTTCTTAAGAAGCTCAATTATTTTCCCACCTTCACCTTTTTCTAGTAGAATCTTTTGCTTTCCTTCAAAATGTTTTTTTAGTTTTTCTATATCCTGTTTAGAGGATTTTCTGATACCGCTACCTATTACCTCAAAACCCAGTTCTTCAAGCTGTAATACCATTGACCAACTTTTTACTCCTCCAGAATAGATAAATACTTTTTTATCCTGAAATAGACTTATATATTTAGAAAGTTTTGATCTTATTTCCTTTTCCTTTATTTCTATAAATCTTTCAATTCTTTCTATGAGGTTATTATCATTTAACATCTTCCCTATGGATCTTAGAGTGTTTGAGGTTTCCCTTATGCCATAAAAAGACCCTTCCATGTATGGGATATTGTATTTTTTGTATAGCTTTTCTGCTAAATCCATGAGCGCTCTACTACAGATAACTACAGAACATTTTGCTCTATGGGCGTATGCCACCTCATCGTAAGTGGCATCACCTGTTATCTTGCTGAGGACATTTATGCCAAGTTCTTCAAAGTATGGTAATACCCTCCAGAGTTCACCAGCTATATTATAGTCTGCTATGATGGAGATATCAAAGGGTGTCGTTTTGATAGGTTCTTTAGTTCCTATTACATATTTAAAAAGTGTTTCTCCTGCTGCTTTGTTACCATAGTTTTTGTTGCCGATATATCCAGGGCTTTCCACTGGTATAACTGGAATATTTAGAAAGTTTGACATCTCCTGACAAATCCTTTGCAGATCTTCACCGTACATATCGGTAACACAGGTATTATATACAAAGATCGCTTTGGGAGATAGTTTTTCATAGCTTTTAATTATTGTGTTTTTCAGTTTTTCTTCTGTACCTAAGATTATTTCAATTTCGCTTATATTAGTGGTGATGCCATATCGGTATAAGGCTCTAACGGATGATCTTGTCCCTCTGTTGTTCCAGCTACAGGTGATACATGTGGATGTGGAGTGTATAATATGGGCTGCATCGCTTATTTGGACTAAGGTAATCATGGCTCCATCAAAGGCACAGCCTCCTACTGCGGCGCCTGGGGTCGGTTTTGTACATTTGGGTTTTGAGTCTTTCTCTTTGTTTAGATGGCAGTTTTTATTTGATTCTACTTGTATTGCGCCCATATAACACCTCGAAGTGTTTTAAGCAAGGGATGTGCCGATGATATCGCTGATAATTTGTAGACTTTTATACAAGAAAATAAACAAATTGTAACATTGTGATGTTGATTTACCGTGGCATAGGATTTGTAGATTGGATAATAAAAAAAGTGAGGTGTCCTATGAGCTATAGAACGTATTTGACAAAAAGCGGTGGTACTTACATACCCCAATATGTTATCAGTCTTGACAAACAAAAGTGTATTGGTTGTGGGAGATGTTTTAAGGCCTGCCCTCAGAATGTCTTTGAATTGGTGGAAGATGAAGATGAAGGTAGATCTTATATGACCTTGGGAAATGATGGGAACTGTATAGGCTGTATGGCTTGTAATAAAGCCTGTCCAAAAGGTTGTTTAACCTTTGCCCGGATAGAAACTTAGATCTTTTTTATTTCTATGTTTAGTTTGGAAATACGATAGTTTAGTTGACGGATGGTCATGCCGAGGTATCTGGCTGCTTTGGCCTGTACCCATCCGCATTTCTCAAGAGCTTCTAATATTAGATCTTTTTCAGAAGTCAGGACCCTTTTATGTTCTCTGATCTCTTGTTGTGATTCAGTTTCTTGGTGCTCTCTCTCTGTTGTATGAGAAGGGTACTGATTATCTACTTCAATTTGGGATATGATAACTCTACATGAGTTACACTTTAGAGCATTTTCTGTGATGATATTTGTTTTTGAATTGAAATAGGCTCTTTCTATACAGTTTTCAAGCTCCCGTATATTTCCGGGGAAGTTACATTTGAAAAGTTCATTTATGAATGTTGTGCTTAATTTTTTGTTTAATTTATACTCTTTATTGAGCTTTGTGACGATGAAATTTGCTAACTCTGGAATATCCTCTTTCCTCTGGCGTAAAGGTGGGAGGTAGATGGTAAAAACATTTAATCTATAGTAGAGATCTAATCTAAAGTTCCCTTTTTGTACCTCTTCGGATAAGTTTTTGTTGGTTGCCGCGATGATCCTTACATCTGCTTTAATGGTGGAGGTTCCTCCAACCCTTTCAAACTCTTTTTCTTGAATTATTCGCAGTAATTTGCTTTGTAAGCCCAAAGGCATATCACCTATTTCATCTAAGAAGAGTGTTCCACCGTTTGCTAACTCAAATTTACCTTTCTTCTGGGCTACAGCGCCGGTGAATGCACCTTTTTCATATCCAAAAATTTCACTTTCTATCAGTTCTGCAGGTATAGCTGCGCAGTTTATTGCTATAAAAGGCCCTTTAGCCCTGTCACTATTATAGTGAATGGTCTTTGCTACAACCTCTTTCCCTGTGCCACTTTCCCCAATTAATAGCACAGGTGCTTTTGATTTTGTTACTATAGAAATCTGTTCAAATACCGTTTTCATCACCTTGCTTTTTCCCACGAGACTTTTATAGTTGTATTTGTCGATGACCTGTGTCATGAGTCTATCGTGGGATTGCTTTAAAGATTCTATCTCCTGTTGAAGAAGCTTTGTTCGTTTTAGGTAATTGCCTAACATGTTTGATATAATGCTCATTAGATCAAACTCTGTTTTTATGTTAATGGTTTCTGAAAGGTCTTTGTCAACAGCCAAAACCCCATATTTCTTATTCTCATTATCTTTAATTATGACAGCATAAAAGGCTGTGTCTTCAAAATTAAAATCTCTGTGGATTTTATTTAAAAACATAGGTTCCTGACTTATATCAGGTATCATCATGGAGATGCCCAGTTTAAAAACTCTACCGACTATGCCCTCACCAGGTTTATAGTGAATCTTTTTCAGTGTCTCTTGATCTATCCCTACTGCACCTTTTACAAACAACAGGTCAGAGCTTTCATCGTAGATTAGGATCATCCCTCTCCTTAGTTTCATATGATCTACAAGTATATCTATGACTTTTTGGAAAGGGTTATATTTTTTTTCATCCTCCAAAAGTATTTTACTTATATTGTATACTGCTTCGAAAGCAAGCTTATAAAACCTTATTTTTTCTGTTTCTGGCATACTATCTTTTCATTATCGAGATTTCTTTTACCAAACTATCTGATTTTAACCGTTTAAAGAGGTACTTCATATCTCTAAACACAAGTATATCCTTCCCATTTATAAAACAGTAAGCCTCTCTTCCCACTTCAAGAGAACATTTGAACAGTTCGTGGGTGGGTAATAAAACAGAAATTACCCTTTTGCCACTTCTCAATGTAAGGCTTGTCATGATATCGCCTTTGTCTATTTCATCAACAATTACTTTTATAAGTGCATAACTTTTCATCATCTACCTCTAATATTTTGTTTTCACTTATCAATCCAACCGCATCTGATCTGCATTGCTTGCAATGTTTCATAACTTTAGATATACTACCCAGTTCAAGAGCTGAGTCGAATCTGGCTAACGTTAGCTCTTCATCTGTAGGAGGCCTTATACCTTTTTTGGAAAACTTTGTAGAATTGTCTGCAGGGTGCATAAGGGGGATTATATTATGTATAAAGCCTCCATGTTTCTTTATCATTTTAGCTATTGAGGGTATATTAGCATCATTTATGCCAGGGATCAAAATGGTGTTTACCTTTACGATTATACCTTCTGCTGGGAGTAACTTTAATGCATTCATTTGGTTTTCTATCAATAACTTGGCACCAGATTCCCCTTTCATTACTTTGTTTTTATACCTGATAAAGGAGTATATGAGACTGCCTATTTTTTCATCGGTAGTATTTATTGTTATAGTTACATGGTCAATTTTTAAAAAGCGTATTTCATAGATAAAATTAATGAGTTCCAATCCATTTGTACTTATACATAGCTTTATTTCGTTGTCTATGTTTCTTATTAATTCAAATGTTTTAAAGGTTTCATAGGGATTGGCAAGGGGATCACCTGGTCCTGCTATACCGACGACAGATAGATTTTTTAGTATCTTCTTATATCTTACAAATATATCTGCGGCTTCATCTGGGCTTATTACCTTACTTGTGACACCTGGTCTAGATTCATTTACGCAGTCAAATTTTCTACTACAATAATTACACCCTATGTTACACTCTGGTGCAACTGGTAGATGAATCCTTGCATATTTGGTGTGTGCCTTTTCACAATAGCAGGGGTGGTTTCTTATCTTTTCTCTGATTTGGTCGTTCATATTTACCTCCTAAGGATCTTTGTGCAACGGTAATGCCATTTAGTTTTGTAATAAATGTGACAAAAAAGATGGCATTTTTGGTGCTTTGAAAAAATTTAGGAGGTAGTCATGATGAGGAAGATCTTTTTAGACGATACCACACTAAGGGATGGAGAACAGACCCCAGGTATTGTTATGGCAAAAAAGGATAAAATAAAGATCGCAAAAATGCTGGATAGAATAGGAGTAGATGAGATAGAAGCAGGTTTTCCGGCGTCTAGTAGATATGCGTTGGATACTTTTTATGATATTAAAAGCTTGAATTTAAAGGCAAAACTCATAGCTTGGAATAGGGCAACAGTAGATGATGTGAAAAAGTCTATTGAGGCAGGTGCTGACCGGGTTGAAATATCTATCCCCATATCAGATTTGCATATAAGAAAAAAGTTAAATAAAGATAGGGATTGGGTTTTATATCAAATACAAAAAGTTGTTGAGTTTTGCAAAGAGAAGGGGTTGTATGTATCGGTAGGTGGTGAGGATTCTTCGAGGGCTGATGTGTACTTTTTATTACAATTTGTAAAACATATAGAAAAATGTGGTGCTGATAGATTTAGGTTTTGTGATACTGTTGGCGTTTTGGATCCTTTTAAGGTCTTTGAATTAGTTACTCAGATCAAAAGTATTACTAAGCTGCCGATAGAGATACATGCCCATAACGACTTTGGTATGGCTACCGCTAATGCTGTAGCTGCTATAGAAGCAGGTGCGGATTATGTGAATACTACTTTTTTAGGTATTGGGGAAAGAGCTGGCAATACCCCACTGGAAGAGATATTGATATGGTTGCAGTATAAAGGCGGTTTTGATCTGCAATATGACATATCTTCGTTGAAATCTATTGCTAAAGATATTTCTGATCTTCTTAAAATTAAGATCGCTTTTAATAAACCGATAGTTGGTAGAAATGCTTTTTGTCATGAATCGGGGATGCATGTAGATGGTGTGTTGAAGTCACCGGACAACTATGAGCCTTTTCCTCCGGAGGTAATAGGTGTGGAGAGAAAAATAAGTTTTGGGTTATCCAGTGGAAGATCAGGTCTGATCTATTTTCTGAAAAAACTTGGTTTTGGTATAGAAAAAGACTCTGTAAGTGTTAAGATATTGGAGATCTTTAAAAGAATTGTATTACTGAAAAAGATATTAAGACCTATGTATTAAGGTTATTTCTTTTTTAGTTCATCAAGTATTTCTTTGAGGAGTTTTATATCCTCTGGGATAACAGGTTCTTGTTTTTCTTGGGATTCTTTTAAAGATTCTTTTCTTGCTGCTATCTCGTTGAGTTTTTTCATCGGTTTTATAATACCAAAAAAGATTACAGAGGCTATTATCAGGAAGTTTAGAACTGAATTAATAAATTTCCCAATATTTATAGGACCTAATTTAATAGATGAAAAGTCTGGTGATCCACCCAATAGCCCAATAATGGGTGTGATAACATCTGCTACCATTGAGTTAACGATTTGATTGAAGGCGGCACCTATTATAACAGCTACTGCAAGGTCTACCACGTTTCCTTTAAGGATGAACTTTTTGAATTCTTCAAACATATTGATCTCCTTAAAAAGCCGGGTTGCCCCGGCTTCATTATTTGATTATAACTGCTTCTACTCTTCTATTCTGCTGTCTACCATCTTCTGTGTCATTTGTTGCTATCGGTTTGTCTGGGCCATAACCTTTGGCTATAACTCTATTTTGGGGAATACCAAACTTCGTGACTAAAACGTTTGCAACAGCGCTTGCTCTGTCTTGGGATAGCTTAATATTTTTTTCTCTATCACCTCTACTGTCAGTATGACCTGCTATTTCTATTTTTATATCTGGATATTGTTTCATGAACTGAGCTACTTTTTCTATTTCGTCGTAATATTCTTCTTTAACTTCTGATCTATTGGTATCGAAGAATACTTTGAGGGATATAGATATTTCACATCCGTTCTCATCTACCTTTGAACCTGCTGGAGAGTTTGGACATTTGTCTAATCCGTCAAAAACACCATCTTTGTCTGTATCCAGTGGACATCCTTCACTGTTCACTGTGGCACCTTTGGGTGTATTAGGGCATTTATCGAGGTAATCAAAGACACCGTCTCCATCGGAATCAAGTGGGCATCCATCGGCATTTACCTTAACCCCTTCAGGAGTACCTGGACACTTGTCTAAGTAGTCGTAGACTCCGTCTTTGTCGCTATCAAGTGGGCAGCCATTGTTGTCTACTTTTACCCCTTTGGGTGTGTTGGGACATTTGTCTTGGTCGTCGTTAATTCCATCGCCATCAGAGTCTAATATAGGTTTGGCTTTTTTCCCCACATAGAAATTCAAACCTGCGGTAAGGATAACATCGTTGCCGTTGCCAAAGAGATAGTTATCCCTTGCTTCTATAAATATACCTATGTTATCTTTTATCTTGTACTTAGCTCCGAGGGCTATGGAAGGTCCGATGTTGGCACCATAATTTATGTCACCAGCCAAACCACATGATACATAAGGTTCGATACCAGAGTAGTTAACGAAATAATACTTTAAATGTGTGTGGTAATTTATAAGGTCAAGGTTTTTACCATTCTTTTCCCTTTCTGTGGAGACATACCCCACACCTATCTCAAAGCCCAAATTGTTTTGTAAAAATCTTTCAACTTTGAGTCCAAACTCTGGTCGGTCCTTTTTATCTCTATCGTTGTCGAAGTAGTGATAACCGGCATATGGGGATAGGGAGTATTTGTAATCTTCAGCGTGTGCAAGATTACATGTTAGAAACAACGAAAGTATAATGGCAAGTCTTTTCATCTGGGTTTCCTCCTTTTCATATATAATAAAAATTATAAAGGTTTTTAAAAAAATTACAACAAGTTTATATTATATTTTTGTTACCTCCAGATATTGCTCAAAAAAAGCAGATAAGTGTAAGACTTTTTTGTTTATTTGTTTTTTTAGAAGCCCACCCTCTATCTGCATAACACATCCTGGACAATCCGTTAGTACTATATCTGCACCTGTTTCTACAATATGTTCGATTTTTTTATCAAGTATGCCTTTTGAGATTTCAGCGAACTCTATTGAGTAGCTTCCCCCAAAACCACAACATACATTACTGTCTTTAAGGGGGATGAAATTGTTAGGCAGAATAATTTTCAAAAAACCTTCCGCTGATGAACCTAAACCTCTACCTTGATGGCATGGTGTATGATATGTAACTTTGGCATCGAATTTTGTGCTGATCTTTATCTTCTGCCTTTCTAAGTATTCCCTTAGAGAGATTGTTTTAGCTCCTATTAACTCAGCTTTTTCTCTAATACTTTTGTCTGAGTACGTTGGGAAATCATCTTTGATAGCCATGCCACAACTTGGGCATAATACGAGAAGGGCATCGTATTTAGTAATATCTGGCATGTATTCTAAATTCTTTCTAATTGTTTTTTCTCCTCCTGTTTTGTCTCCTGCATGAAGAGCTGGAAGACCACAACAAACCTGAATAGGCGGGATATCTACACCTACACCTATTTTGTTTAATACTTTAACTAAAGCAGTACCCATTTCAGGGTAGAAATATTCAACAGCGCAGCCGGGATAGAAGAAGACTTTTTTGTCTGTTATGTTATTCCCTTTTATATTTGTAAATTGTTGTGAGAAAGTCTCAGAGGATATTGATGGTAGTATCCTGAAATTCTTGTCTGATGGTAAAGGGATGTTGTTTAGATGTTTTTTATCGTTTGTCAGGAAAGGTCTTTGAAGTAGTGATCCCACCTTAAGTGTTTTTCTGAATGTGGAAGGGTTTGAGATTATGTTTCTATAGATCAATCTTTTGGATAGGGGAACTCCGTATTTTTCACCAAGATCCACGGTGAGGAGAGACATTATTTTTTGTAAGTCGATACCTGCTGGGCAAAATGATGAACAGGCTTTACAGCCTATACAAAGTCTCAAAAGCTCCTTGGCTACCTGTTCACTGTGATACATCTTGGTAAGTATCGTACCTATAGCCCCAATATAGATATAACCGAAAGTGTGCCCTCCAACCATTTCATAAGCAGGACAAATATTTGCACAACTACCACACCTAATACACTTTAAAGCTTCTTTTAATAGGGGATCATTAAAGAATGTTAGCCGCCCATTATCGAGAAATATATAATGGGTCTCTTTGATGCCTGATTGACTTTTAAAGGATGGGTTTTGACCTTTTATCCAGGTTACATATGTGCTTATTATTTGACCTGTAGCAGCTTTAGGTAAAAGTTTTATAACCTTTAAAGCCTCGTCAAAATCTGATACAAGCTTTTCATACCCCAACAAAACTATATGAACAGGGGGCACTGTGGCTGTAAGTCTGCCATTTCCTTCATTTGTAACAAGACCTATAGTACCGGTGCTGGCTACTGCTACGTTTGCTCCGGTTATGCCCACTTGTGCTTTGAAATAGTAATCTCTTAGGTATTTTCTGGCTATTTTTACCATTTTGTTTATGTCATCATCTTGTATATCTTCTCCTGTGTATTTTCTAAAGATTTCAGCTACCTGTTGTCTTGATTTGTGTATTGCTGGCATTACCATGTGGGATGGGTGCTCGTTTGCTATTTGGAGGATCCATTCCCCTAAGTCGGTTTCGATAGGTTTTAGACCTTCTTTTTCTAAGTAATGGTTTAGTTTTATCTCCTCTGAGGTCATAGATTTTGACTTTACGATATATTCGCTATTATGTTTTATGCAAATGTCTGTTATATATTTACAGGCATCTAAAGCATCCTTTGCTTGATGAACCGTTGCTCCCTTATCCTCTACATTTTTTTTAAATTTATAGAAAAGCTCCATAATCTGGTCCAAACCCCTTGCTTTTCTTGTGCTAAGATCTGTAACCAACTTATGAAAATCTAACCCCTCAAAAGCTTTTTCACGGGAGATTTTGTATGCTGATGCAAAGTTTTTTAGGTTTCTATACAAAATAGGATCTTGAAGGCTTGCTCTTATTTTCTCTTTCAAAGTACTCATGCCTGAACCTCCCTTTTAATTATAAAGACTTTCATCTTTACTGGACCATGAACACCAATAGTGAGAACCCTTTCTATATCAGCGGTCCTACTGGCACCAGTAATAAAAGCTATAAAATTGGATTCATCCTGAGTTTGTTTCTCAAGAAAATCTGATAAAGATTCGAGGTTGTCGGTGATTTTATCTTCCTCGATGACAACATGAAGCTCCTCTGTAAGGCAAGTGGCAAGCCTGAGATCCTCATCTTTGCTTAGAATAACAACGGTTCCAGTTTCTGCAATACCAGCTTCTGCTTCTACAATGGCGGTATTTATACCATCTTTACCTATAGCAGTTTTTTTTGTGAAATCGAATGTTGGTAAGTGGGCAAAGTCGTAGTCTTGATTTTTTAAATAATTTAAAAAGTCTTCTTTATTAAAAATCATGTTTTCATTTGATACCAGGTTGGAGTAGTGAATAAATTTCTCTAAGATGGAGTTTTTCATTTGAGATCCTCCGGAAGGTTTTTGGTATTACCAAATTATCTTAATTGTTGTTCAAAGTCAAGAAATATGTTGAAAAAAAAAGTAGTTTAATATACATTTAAGTTGTAAAATGAGAATTAAAATTGATACTACCAAAGGTGGATTATGTTTCAGAAGATCAAACCAAAAAAGATAAGCGATGAAGTGTATAATCAGATAAAAAGTGTAATATTGTCTGGTAAGTTGAAGCCAGGGGAAAAGCTTCCTCCTGAGAGGGATCTGGCATTGGAGCTTGGAGTGAGTCGAACGTCTCTTAGAGAGGCAATTCAGAAGTTAGAGGCCCAGGGGTTTTTGTACCAGGTGCAAGGGGGAGGAACTTTTGTCAAAACCATTACCAATGGTATTCTCGATACTGCGATAGAGGAGTTTGTTAAAAGGGATGAGGCAATTTTTGATCTTATGGAGATAAGGAAGATTCTGGAGACCTGGGGTGCTCATACCGCGGCATCAAGGGCCACAGAGGAAGAGTTGGAAAATATGAGAAAATATCTGGAGGAGATGAGAGAGGCAAAAGAAAAGGGGCAAATTGGGCATATTTCTGATGCAAACTTTCATCTTGCTATTTCCCATGCTACCCATAACGTGATGTTGATCCATCTGATGAAAAACCTTTTTTATTGGATAGAAAAGGTAAGTTATGAGGTTAGATCCAGAATGTATACTAATCCAGAGAGTCATGCCGATCTCTTTAGACAACATACAGATATTTATAATGCCATAGCCCAAAGGGATTCGGAAAAGGCTTATCATTGTATGTTAGTTCATATGAACTATATTGTCACAGAGTTAAATAGAATTTTCAAGAAGAATAGGTAATTTTTGGCTATGTTCTTTAAATAGCGGTTGACAAATCGTAAAATTGTTTGTAATATAAAATATAGTTATAAAATTAAGTGGGGTTGACATATGAAGAGAGATAAGTCGGAATATTCTGTGCAGGCTGTGGATAATGCTCTTGATATTCTAGAGTTTTTAGGTGAAGTAGATGGTGAGCTTAGTGTTACTGAGATAAGTGCTCGTTTGAATTTGACAAAAAGCAATGTAAATAAGCTCCTTACAACACTTGAATACTTTGGATATGTTGATATAAATAAATATACTGGTAACTATAAGTTAGGTGTTAAAACATTTCAGATCTCCCAAGCATATTTCAATAAGCTTAATCTTATAGAGTCTTCCCAAAAGATTATGACGGATCTCAGAGATAAGGTTGGGGAATCTGTATATATTAGTGTCCTTAGAGGAACAAATGTTGTTTATCTTAATGTTGTGGAAACCTTGAAATCTGTTAGGGTAAGACCTAGAATAGGGAATGTTGGGCCCGCTTATGCGACTGCTACAGGTAAAGTTCAGATCGCTTTTGTAGAGGATTTTTCTGTTGAGAAGTTTTTTGGTAACAATTTTATAAAGCTTACTCCAAACACAATAGACTCTGCAGAGAGGCTGAAAGAAGAGCTTGAGCATATCAGGCAGGTGGGTTATGCGTTAGATCTTGAAGAGTACGAAGAAGGTGTTGTGTGTGTTGCCGCACCAGTTTTTAATTTTATGAAAAAAGTCATTGCTGGTTTAAGTGTGTCTGCACCAGTCATGAGGCTTGATAAAGAGAAGCTTGTTAGGGATATCGCCCCTATTGTGAAAAATGCTGCCAAACAGTTATCGTATAAGTTTGGTTACAAAGAAAAGTCAAAATAGGTTTTAACTTCTGTTTTATAAAAAATATGTTGACATATTTTGTAGTCTGAGATATATATGCAGTCCTTTGAATAATTATGAGGTGAGATAAATGGCTCATACAGCTTCGGCAAGAAAAAGAATAAAGCAGTCAGAAAAAAGAAATTTAAGGAACAGGTCATATAAGTCAAGAATGAAAACTTATACCAAAAAGTTTCTGGAGGCTCTCAAATCTTCTGACCTTCAAAAGGTAGAGGCTGCTTTTAAAGAGGCTCAATCTGTTATTGATAAAACTGCAAGCAAAGGTGTGATACACAAAAATAATGCTGCTAGAAGGGTGTCCAGATTGAGACAGAAGCTTTTGGCTCTAAAAAGCAAATAATGTTTTAAAGTCCCTAAAAATGAATACGGCCTTAAACAGGCCGTTTTTTTTATTTCAAAAGTCTTATTTTTCTGTTAATATCTAATCAGGATTAAAAGTAATCGTGGAGTAAAGATGGATAAATATAATATTCTTTTTATAGCAAGTGAGGCTGTGCCCTTTGCAAAGACTGGGGGATTGGGTGATGTTGTAGGTGTTTTGCCTAAATATATCAGGAAATTTGGTCATAATGTGAAGGTTGTTATCCCGAGGTACTATGTCATAGATATTCAAAAGTTTAAACTTGAAAAATTGATTCCACCATTGGGGGTGCCTATGGGGATTGCTGGTGAGTGGTGGTGTGGTGTCTATAGGGGATTTTTACCTAACTCCGATGTGGAGATCTATTTTATAGATCATGAGCAGTTTTATGGTAGAAAAGACTTGTACAATTATGAAGATGGTACAGGATACATTGATAATGATAATAGGTTTATGTTTTTATCAAAAGCCGCTTTACAGCTATCAAAGATGTTGGGTTTCAAGCCAGATATAATTCACATTAACGATTGGCACACTGCAATGGTTCCCCATATGTTAAAGACTTTTTATAAATGTGATCCACATTTTGAAAATGTTAAAACGGTATTAACTGTACATAATATGCAGTATCAAGGGGTATTTTATAAAGGGGTGATGGATGTTTTGGGAAGTTGGGAGTACTTCTTTGATTATGAATTTAAGGGGCAGGTGAATTTTTTGAAGGGTGGACTTTATCTATCAGATATGGTGACTACGGTTAGCGAAGGCTATGCTCGTGAAATACAAACTCCGGCATTTGGATATGGCCTTGAAGGTGTGGTAAGGGATATTAGTTTTAAGCTTGTGGGTATTTTAAATGGTGTTGATTATGATGAGTGGAATCCAGAAACGGACAGATTAATACCTGCAAACTATTCTGAGGATGATTTTAGTGGAAAAAAGATCTGCAAAGCCAGACTACAGGAGAGATTTGGTTTGCCCGTTAGGGATGTACCGCTATTTGGTATAGTTAGTAGGCTTGTTCATCAAAAGGGGATAGATATATTAGCTGAAGCTATATACAGGATATTGTCCCTTGATATTCAATTTGTATTGCTGGGTAATGGTGATCCATGGGCACATTTCTTTTTTGGGAAAATTGCCTATGAAAATCCTGATAAGTTTGGTTGCTACATCGGTTATGAAAACGTTCTTGCTCATCTGGTGGAGGCTGGTGCTGACTTTTTTGTCATGCCTTCGAGGTTTGAGCCTTGCGGATTGAATCAGATGTACAGTTTAAGGTACGGAACACCTCCATTGGTTCACGCTGTGGGTGGGCTTAACGATACGGTGGAGAATCTTGATGAAACAACCGGTGAGGGGACAGGCTTTAAATTTTATGAGTTGAGTGCTAACACCCTTTTTGATACCATAGGTTGGGCTACTTATATATATTATAACAGGCAAGATATCCTCGAACGTATGAGAAGAAGAGGGATGAAGAAGAGATTTACGTGGGAGGATGCAGCTGCTAAATATATAAACGTTTATAATAGAGCCAAAGGGTTCTTTTAGGGCTGAGTATGGTTATAAGTGAGGATATCTTAAAAACTATTCTTGATAGTTCATTAGATGGAATCTGTGCTGTTGATAAAAATTTTACAGTGGTCCATTACAATAAAGCTTTTGTGGAAGGGATTAGATATCTTTATGGTATAGATATTGAGAAGGGGGTATCTCTTAATGAGATTATTTTGGGGGTAGATAAGGAAAAATGGAGAAAATGTTTTGTTAAGGCTTTTAATGGCCTAAGCTTAAAAAGGCTATTTAGTGTGAGAGTAAACAACTCAAGCTTTACTATTCTTGTAAAGTTTTTCCCATTGCGTAGTGTTTCTAATGAGATAATAGGGGCTGTAGCTATTGCTAGAAATGTTACGAAGGAGAAGAAAAAACAGCGGTTATTAAAACAGAACCTTGCTGAACAGTATGTGATAAATGAGGTATTTAAATCGCTTTTTAATCCCAAAGACTTTACCAAAGCTGTCAACAAAGTACTTTCTATCATCGGACATCATACAAGCTTGAGTGTGATCTACGTATATGAGGATTATTTTGATAGGGATTACTGTCATCTTAGCTATTTATGGACAAACAAACCGGATCATATAGAAAAGTACCGTAAAGAATTTAGCTATTCTAACTATGAAGGGTTTAAAAAGACAATTGTAGATAATGGGGTATTGATGTATAATCAATATGCTATACATTTAGAAAAGATTGAAAGGTTCTTTAAAGAACATGAAGCTAAATCGAGCATAATTTTCCCCATGATGATAAAGGGGGAGTATATTGGGTTTATCGGTTTTGAACAGTTGGAAAATGATAGGTTTTTGACAGTATCTGAAATAGATGTTTTAAGGATATTTGCAAGTATACTTTCAAATGCCCTCATACAGAAATATACTGAAGACAAACTTACTTATGCAAGTACCCATGATCCTTTGACTGGATTATACAATAGGGCTTTTTTCGATGCAGAATTGGAAAGAGTGATACATGGAAGGGTCTTTCCTGTTGGTATAATTGTGGCAGATCTCAATGGTTTAAAGCAGATCAATGACACGCTGGGGCACAAAGCTGGGGATGAGCTGATAATTAAGGCGTCTCAGGTGCTTATGAAGGTATTTCGTAAAGAGGATTGTGTCGCCAGAATTGGTGGTGATGAATTTGCGATTATATTACCAAAAGTAGATGAAGCTATGATGATGCATGCTATCGATAGAATTAGACAGGTGGAAAAGGAATTAAATAGTAGTGGTGGCCCACAGGTTTCTTTTGCGTTGGGGGGGTATACTGCTACAAATAAGGATGAGATACATCAAGCACTCATTAAGGCTGATGAACTGATGTATCAGGATAAAAAAAGGATTAAAGGGAGCTTTAAGGGTTAGAGTTTTTTTCGTTTGACATAAAAGCTGTTCTTTGTTATTTTTCATCATGGACTTTGATATACAATCAATTTTAAAGCAGATTTCTGTGACATTGTTACCTTTTTTCCTCGCTGTTACCATACATGAGGTGGCCCATGGATATGCTGCTTATTATTTGGGTGATGATACAGCTAAGAGAGCTGGAAGACTTACAATAAACCCTTTTGCCCACATCGATCTGTTGGGGTTATTTTTTCTACTTATAACACAGCTGTTTGGATGGGCAAAGCCTATTCCTGTGGATATGTCAAGACTAAGATGGCGAAAATATGGACCTGCAGTGGTGAGCTTTGCTGGACCCTTTTCTAACTTTGTTTTGGCTATATGTTCCGCTGTTCTATTGAATTTAATCAAGATAGATGAAACTAGTACTTTGCACAGATTTTTTTTGGAGCCTGTAGGGTATATGTTGTTTTATTCTGTTCAGATAAATATTGTGCTCGGTATTTTTAATCTCTTACCGATTCTACCTTTGGATGGTGGAAGGATACTACAATCATTTCTGCCTCTGAATTTAGCCTATAAATTTTCCCATACAGAGAGGTATGGGTTTATAATAATACTTATTTTAGTAGTCACTGGTGTTGTTAGATTAGTCATTTCACCTGTAATAGAGTTTTTATTAAGATTGTTGTTATGAGGTGTATATGTATAAAGTGTTAAGTGGCATGAGGCCTACGGGAAGATTACATATTGGTCATTATTTTGGGGCTTTAAAAAACTGGGTTAAATTACAGGATAGTTATGAATGCTACTATTTTGTAGCAGATTGGCATGCTCTTACTACAAATTTTGAAAACCCCGAAAATATAAAGGAACTTCGCAGGGAGATGATTCTGGATTGGTTGTCTGTTGGGATAGATCCTAAAAAGTCTACCTTGTTTGTTCAATCAAAAAATATATACCATGCAGAGTTATTCCTACTCCTTGGTATGATTACACCAGTGAGCTGGCTTGAAAGATGTCCAACTTATAAGGAGATGAAAGCAGAAATAACCGATAGGGATCTCTCATGTTTAGGTTTTCTTGGCTATCCTGTGCTTCAGACGGCAGATATTGTTATGTATAGTGCTAAATATGTTCCTGTAGGTGTAGACCAATTGCCACATATTGAAATAAGTAGGGAGATAGTTAGAAGATTTCATCATCTCTATGACTGTGATGTTTTTGTGGAGCCTGAAGGTTTGTTGACTGATGTTCCCAAACTTTTAGGTCTAGATGGTAGAAAGATGAGCAAGTCCTATGGAAATGCCATAATGCTTACAGACGATCTTAAGGTGGTAGAATCTAATATATTGAAAATGATTACAGATACTAATAGAAAAAGAAAATCAGATCCCGGAAATCCTGAGGTCTGCCCTGTTTTTGATTATCACAAGGTTTTTTCTACTGAAGATGAAAAAAGTGAGATTGTGATTGGTTGTACTACTGCTAAAATAGGCTGTATAGATTGTAAAAAGATTCTGATAAAACATATTGTGGAATTTTTAGAACCTATTCAGAAAAAAAGGTATGATCTTGATAGAAGTATACAAGATATAGATGAATTCTTAAGCGATGGACAGAAGAAGGCCTGTGAGGTTGCCTCTAACATAATGGAAAGGGTAAGACAAGTTTTAAAGCTATGACGGATCTACTTGATGTAAAACTATCAAATTTTGAAGGTCCGCTGGATTTGTTATTACATCTTATCTATAAAAATGAATTGGATTTGTATGATATCCCTATTGCTCTTATTGCAGATCAGTTTGTGGATGCTATAAAGGGTATTGATGAAATAGATATTGAGGTTGCTGCAGAATTTATCCAGATGGCATCGTATTTGATTTACCTTAAGTCAAAGATGCTTTTGCCTCAGCAGATTGCGATTGAAGATGGTATAGATCCTGAAGAGGAAAAGTTTTTGTTCACCCAACGATTGGTGGAGTACTCCTTTTATAGGGATATGGCTTTACTTTTAAGGGAAAAAGAGTTTTTTAGCCAAAGGTATTTAATACGAAAAAGTGAGATACATTTACCTGTTGAAAATCTTGGTGGTGATATATACAAATTGGCGAACTCCTTTTTTTCTTTGATGGTTAAAGAGGAAGAAGTTGTCGTTCCTATTACAAAAGAGCATGTGGATATAGATATTGTAGTTAAACAATTACTTAATCATTTTAGGAATGAAAAAGAGATGTTGTGGGGGCAATTGAAAGCTATGTGTAGTAGTCGCAAGGAAATGGTGGTGTATTTTCTTGCAATTCTTGAGCTTGCTAAGCAGAAATTAGTAGATATTTTTCAAGCAGAAAATTTTGATGATTTTATGGTGCATTACAATGGATAAAGAAAAAAAGTTTTTCTACTCTTCACTCTTTTTGTCAGGTAAGGTGATAGGGGTTGCTTTTTTTCAGAAAATATTCGATCCGATAAATCTTGAAAATAGGTTATTAAACTATATGGATGAGTTTAATAATCTTGATTTAGGGCTAAAGATAAGAAGAGTTGGGGAAGGGTTTCAGATGGTAAGTGATTCTGATATGTATGAGGAATTAGTTCAGTTTTTTGGAGATAAAACCGAAAATTTGTCAAAAGCGATGTTGGAAACCCTGGCTGTTATAGCTTATAAACAGCCAATAACAAGAGCTGAGATTGATGAGATTAGAGGAGTAAATTCTTCCTTTAACATAAAGGCGTTACTTGATAGGAATCTTATCAGAGTTGCAGGGAGAAAGGATGTCCCGGGTAAGCCTTTGCTTTATGTTACAACGAATACATTTCTCGAGTATTTTGGCATAGTTGATCTATCAGACCTACCCAGCTTCAGAGAATGGCAGGAACTTAAAAATAGTTAATAGGGTGATTTATGAGGCTTAATAGGTATATAGCGTTTAATTCTAATTATTCTAGAAGGGAAGCAGATGAGCTGATTTTTTCTGGTCACGTTACGGTGAATGGAAAACCTGTGCTTATTCCTGCTTATGAAGTAAAAGAAGAGGATAAAGTAGCTGTTTTGGGGAAACTAATAGAAAGTTCTGATTTTCTTTATGTTAAATTCTATAAGCCAAGAGGTATATTGACTGCTTATGGCGATCCCCATGGTAGAAAAAATCTCAATGATTTTGAATTTTTTAAAAAAACAAAGCTTGCTTATTCAGGAAGGCTTGACAAAGATAGTGAAGGTCTTATCTTTTTCTCTAATGATGGCAATATCATTAATAGACTTCAGACGCCTAAATATAATGTGGAAAAAGAGTACATAGTATACACAAGTAGGCCATTATCAGATGATGAGAAGAATGCTTTAGAAGATGGATTGGTGGTAGATGGTTTTAGATTTAGAGAATGTAAGGTGGATAAAATTGGGAGAAACAAATATAACGTAATCATAACAGAAGGGAAGAAAAGGCAGATTAGGATCATGTTTAAGCATTTTAAAATCGAAGTGGAAAGACTTATTAGGATCAGGATAGGTAATATTAAAATAGGTGATCTAAAACCAGGCGAATTTAAGTTTTTAACTAAAAGAGAACTGGAGGAACTAAAAAAATGTTTAAACTTAGAGTAATTGATTATTTCGCTTCAGCACACAATTTGAGAGGTTATGAGGGTAATTGTGAAAGGTTGCATGGTCATAATTGGAAGATTGAAGCAGAACTGATGGGAGAGCATCTGGATAGTATTGGAATGTTGGTGGATTTTAAGGTTTTTAGAAAGAGTTTGAAAAAAATTCTCGATGATCTGGATCATATATACTTAAATGAACATTCCTACTTTAGAGAGATTAACCCAACGAGCGAAAATATAGCAAGGTATATCTTTTATAGGCTTAAAGAAGATTTTGGGAACCTTGTCCATAAAGTTGTCGTGTGGGAGAGCCACAACGCTGCGGCGGAGTACTTTGAGTAAAGGTTTTATAAAAGAGATGTTTATGTCAGTTCAGGGTGAAGGTAAGTATGTAGGCGCTTTACAGCTTTTTATAAGGTTTTCTGGTTGTGATGTTGGCTGTAAAGGGTGTGATACTGACTATAGCTTTTGTGATACTTTCGATTTTGAGGGTGAAAAGTTTGTAAACCCTGTTGAAGCAAAAGAATTGGTAATATTTTTGAGTGATCGCATCGATCCAGTTGGTATTCATTCTGTTGCTATCACTGGTGGTGAACCGTTGCTTCAGATAGATTTTCTAACGGAATTATGTAGATTGTTAAAAAGAGAAGGATACAAGGTTTTTTTAGAGACATCTGGGTTTTATGTGGATATTTTAAATGGATTATCCCAATTTTTAGATATTGTCAGTTTAGATTTCAAATTGAAATCTACTTTTGGCGTAGAATTCTTTTTGGATGACCTAAAGAAGATGAATGAAGATGTTAGAAAAAAGGTGTATGTCAAGTTGATCGTATCAGAAAACATAAGTAAGGAAGATGTGGACAAGGTTATAAATGGATTGGATGTTTTGGGTAAGAAAGAAATATACTTGCATAATCTTAATAATTATAATAAAATTAATATGTCTATATTGACAGAGTTTTATAAAAGAGGTATATTTGCTTATTTTATACCTCAGGTTCATAAATTTTTGGAGATAAGGTGATGATGTTTTTTGGCAAAAAAGAAACAACGATCAATGAAATAAAAGATCTTTATTTAAAGGGCCAAATAAGCAAAGCCATTGCCTTGTGTGAATCCCATTTGAAAAAAAATGTTGATGATTTCGATGCCTTCAATCTCTTAACTGAGATGTATTATAAAACAGGGGATAAAAATAAATATATAAGTTTGGTTCTTGATACACTTCGTAGACTTGAGGAATATAAGTATTATGAAAGGGCAGCTGCTGTCTTACGTAAGTCTATTAAGTACTATCCAGAGTATAGTGATTTTTATAAATACTTAGCCAGAGTCTTTGGGGCAAAGGGGTTGGTTGCTGATCAGATAGGTGCCCTTAAGGAACTTGCAAATGTGTATGAAAAGTCTGGAGAAGTTGAAAAAGCAATAGATATTCTATTAGATATTTTTGAATTAGATAGAAATAATTTAGCATTTGTTCGTTTATTAAGGGACAAGTTGAAATTATATAAGAGGGATAGGGAGATATGTAAGGTGTTATCCAATTGTCTTGAGATAGCAAAAAAGAACAACGATAGAGAATTGGTTTTTGGTTTGGTGGAGGATGGGTTAAAAAATAACTGTATTTTTGGTAAAGCCATTAAATTCACATTTGAATATTTTGAAAAAAATAATGATAAGAGAGAAATATTTATAAAAAATGCCACAAATGCTCTTCTACAAGATTTTGATGCGGAGCTTTTTAATCAGGTGACAAAATATCTTGATTACAAGAACGATAAAGATTTTTATATCGCTCTTTTTAATAAGTATACTGATCCTGTGCTCTTTGATTATCTTATACAGTTTTTTGTTGTGGAAGATATGGAAAAAGTGTTTATAATGCTGGAAAGGATAAAGGAATTACCCCCGAAAGATTTTGATAAGAGATATGCTGCTATTTTTGAAAGATATTTAGATGAGCTACCTTTGGGTGATATGTATGATAACTTGTTAGTTGTTGCAAAGATGGCTTCGAATGAAAGTCTTAAAATCAAAGTTTTGAACAAAGTGGATAAACAGGAGGAACCTAAGAGGTCTCTTGTTTTAGATCTGGATCAATTAGATGAAGCACCAAAGGCTACAGAACAGAGCCTTTTTGATATGATAGAAAGAACGGAACTCACTGCTGATCATGAAAAAACCAACTTTGATATAGATCTCGATCTGTCTGAGTTTCAAGATCAACGTGATGCTAAAACCGGTTTAGAAATTACCTCTACAGAAGTGGATGATAAAAAACAGGATGTTGAACTGTTTGAGTTGGATCTATCCGAACATACCTTGGATAGTAATACATTGGAAAGTACTGCTGATAAGCAGGTAGATATAAACGAAAGTACTTTGAATGATATATCTTTGGATTTTTTTGAAGATGTAAAGATAGAGGTAGCCAAAGATGAGATTATAAAAGTTGACTTTTCAAAGGAGATAGAGGAGATAGAGGATCTTATATCAGCTGGTAAGATTGAATATGCAAAAGTAAAGTTAGAAGATCTGATGTTGTTAGATCCTGATAATGAGCAACTCAAAGATCTTGCTGTAAAATTGTACTCTTTTACTTCTGATTCTCAACTGGATACGAACTATCAAGGAGAAGACCAGATTGTTGATATGGATCCGGAAACAAAAAAGATTGTAAAAAATATAAAAGACAGCATAGCAAGGTTGATTAGTCATGACGATTATGAAATGCATTATGATCTTGCACAGGCTTATTTCGAAATGGAACTTTATGATGAAGCTATAGAAGAATTCAAAAAATCAGCCACTGGTAAGATGAGATGTCAAAGTTTTGTGATGATTGCAGAATCCCTAAAGAGGTTAAAAAGATACAACGATGCAATAGATATCTTGAAACTGATTCTTTTAGATTATGGCAAGGATAATGAGATACTTAAAAACACTATATATGAGTTGGCTTCTGTATATGAACTTAAGGGGGATCTCTCTTCATCTTATGCAAATTTTCAAAAGATCTATAGCCTGGATGCTTCTTTTAGGGATGTTAAAGAAAGGCTTGATCGGATATCAGCAGCATTATCAGCAAAAACGGATTTAGGAGAAACTACTTCACCTGAATCTCAGGATACAACTGAGAAGAAAAAGAAAAAAATATCTTTTGTTTAAGGTGGTCAAATGCAGAATATAAAAGAGTTTTTTGAGTTGGAGCATATGCCTTTTACTAACACCCCGGATTCGAAATTCTTTTTTAGGTCCCCCCAGCATGAGGAAGCTCTATTGAGGCTAAATTATGCTGTTCATGGGAAGAAAGGTCTTGCTGTAATAAAGGGAAATATTGGCATGGGTAAGACACTCTTATCCAGACTTTTTTTAGCATCTCTTGATGAGAACGAGTATGAAGCTGCTTTGATTGTTATTGTCCATTCTGAGATAAATTCTGAATGGTTTCTTAAAAGATTAAGTCAACAGTTGGGAATTGACAATTTGTCAAATGTTAAGACAGAAATGGTTGCTGCTATATATAAAAGGCTTTCATATTTAAACGATCAGGGTAAAAAGGTTGTGATTATCATAGATGAAGCCCAAATGATAAAAGATAAGCAGGTGATGGAGGAGATTAGGGGGGTTCTTAATTTTGAAGATGAACATGGCAAGATGATAACCTTTGTTCTTTTTGGATTGCCTACGATTGATGAGGTTTTATCTGTAGATGAATCACTTAAACAGAGGATAGCTGTAAAATTTTCTTTGACACCTTTTGATTTCGATACCATGAAGAGATATATCATTCATAGGTTAAAAGTAGCTGGGTCAAAATATAATTATTTTATAGATGATGCGATGAGCATGATTTTTGACTTTTCAAAGGGGATCCCAAGATTGATAAACACTATTTGCGATAATGCTATGTTTGAAGCCTATCTTTTGAAGAAAAAACAGATCGATAAGGTGATAATAGCACAGGTGATAGAAAATCTCGGGTTGAAATGATCGATTTTTTTAAAAAAAGTAGAAAACTTTTTATATATATTTTTCTCTTTTTATTACTGTTGGTCTCAAATATATCGGTAAGCAATCATATCGTAAGTAGTAATTTCCCATGGTACTCTAATATAGCAATATTTTTAATAATAAATGTGAATCTGGTTTTATTGCTGATACTTGCGGTGGTTATCTTCAGAAATATTGGTAAACTGTTTCTTGAAAGAAAGAGTAGCATTTATGGTGCAAAACTCAAAACAAAGCTTGTTGTTTTTTCTGCTCTATTAACGATTTTACCTGTTGTAGTTGTATTTTTGTTGTCTAATAGCATAATAAATAAAAGTATCGATAAATGGTTTGATGCACAGATAGAGCTATCGCTTAAAAGCTCTGTAGAGCTTTATCAAGAGTACCAGGAACAGATAAAATCTGAGGTTATTCAACAGGCAAAGGTTTTATCTCAGCTTATTGCTTCAAAGGGATTTATCTATAATGAAAACTTTCCTCTGTTAAAGGATTTTGCAAAGGAGCTCATAAATAGTAAAAGAGCAGATGGTTTGATAATATATAAGGCGTTAAGAATAGTTATAATAAATGAAGATGTTAGTGATTTCTTATACAAACATATCGGTGAACAAGAACTATCTCGAGTTTTAGATGGTGAAGATGTTAATAAGATGATCGTATCAGAATCGGAACAGGTGTATATATCAGGGTCTCCTCTGATGGTGAATAATAATGTGGTGGGGGCTTTGTTTATCTATAAAAGGATCCCTAATAATCAGTTGGCTAAAGCTTCGAGGATACTTACATCTTATGAAAATTACAAACAACTAAAAGTCTTTTCCCAGCCTATTAAACACTCTTATAAAATTCTTCTCTTTTTGATGACTCTATTGGTATCTTTTGCTGGTATTTGGGGTAGTATTGTATATGCTAAAAATATTACTACCCCCCTTGAGAAGCTTTTAAAGGCCTACAATGAGGTGGAAAAAGGTAATCTAAACATATATCTTGAGAAAAGTGGGGATGATGAGGTATCGATGCTTATTGAATCGTTCAATCACATGGTTCTAAAGCTAAAGGAACACACTGAAGAGCTCAATGCTAAAAATAAGGCTCTTTCGGAGATGTTTGTGCAGATTTCAAAGGATAACCAATATATAGATACAATTTTTAAAAATGTAGGTGCAGCAATTTTCCTTTTTGACAATAGATTAAAAGCTTTAAAAATAAACCATGCTGCAAAAGTGTTTATAGATGATAAGCTTAAACTGAATGAAAAGATTGCTACACATATTAGAGATTTTGTAAAATCTAATGTAAATGAAAAAACTATACAGGTGGAGATTAATATCAGGAATGATATAAGAACATATAGTTTAGGTATGACAAAATTATATACCGAAGATGGTAGACTTGATAATATCATTGTTGTCATTGATGATATTACTGATGTGGTGTATGTGCAGAGGGTAAATATTTGGAGAGATATTGCAACAAGGATGGCTCATGAAATAAAAAATCCACTTACTCCAATAAAGCTCAACGCAGAAAGGATCTATCATAAAGTCAAAGATTTAAGTGATGAAAAGTTAAAAGGTATCATATCGGAAGGGATGCAAACTATAATCAACGAAGTGAGTGAATTGCAAAAACTTGTGGCAGAGTTTAACGATTTTGCGAGGTTGCCTGCGTTAAAAAAAGAGAGGTTCCAATTTATTGAACTTATTAATTCTGTTTTAAGTATGTACAAAGAAGGGTTTCCTGATGTAGTATTTTCGGTAATGTGTGATGAACATTATTTTATTTATGCAGATAGAATGCAAATAAAAAGGGTTTTGGTAAACTTGATTTCAAATGCTTTACATGCTATTAAGAATAAGGGGCTTATCAGTATCTCAGTGATTGAGTTCGAAAACTATTACGAAATAGTTGTGGCGGATAATGGCCACGGTATTCCAGAGGATGAACTGGGTAGAATATTTTTGCCATATTTTAGTAAAAGACCAGATGGAACTGGGCTTGGTCTTGCAATTGTAAAAAAGATTGTTGATGAACATGGTGGTAAGATATATGCTAAAAGTGAAGTGGGGGAGTGGACCAAGATAATAATTGAGTTACCTAAAGGTGAGATGTATGAGGATCTTAATAATTGATGATGAAAAGAATATATGTACTTCTATTAAGAATATTGTAGAAGATGAAGGGTATGAGGCAACATTTGCTTTGACTTATAGTGATGGTATGGAGAAATTAAAGTTGTATGATTTTGATGTGCTGTTTTTAGATATTTGGCTACCTGATAAAGATGGAATGGAAGGGTTAAAGGAGATCAAAAAGGCTTATCCCGATCTTGAAGTGGTAATGATAAGTGGTCATGGGAATATAGAAAGTGCAGTGGATTCTGTGAAGTTGGGAGCATACGATTTTCTTGAGAAACCACTCTCCTTTGAACGTATCATTTTAATTTTAAAGCATCTCAATGAAAAGATGTCTCTTAAAAATGATATCAAAGAGTTAAAGAGCAATGAAATTGCTAAGTATCAGCTTATTGGTGAGAGCAAATACATAAAAGAGCTCCAGAATACCATCGAAAAAGTAGCTTCCACTAATGCTTGGGTGCTCATAACAGGAGAGAATGGAACAGGTAAAGAGCATGTTGCACGACTTATACATCTTATGAGTAAAAGATCTCAGCATAAATTTGTGCCGGTAAACTGTGCCGCTATACCCTCAGAACTTATAGAAAGTGAGCTTTTTGGCTATGAAAAAGGGGCATTTACAGGTGCCGTAAGTCAAAAAATAGGGAAGTTTGAGCTTGCGGATAAAGGTACTATATTTTTAGATGAAATTGGGGATATGGACCTGACTGTTCAGGCCAAACTCTTAAGGGTGTTGGAAAGTGGGGAGTTTTCGAGGGTTGGGGGTAATGAGATTATAAAATCCGATTTCAGGCTGATTTCTGCTACAAATAGGGATCTGCAGACGGAAATAGAAAACAACAATTTCAGAGAGGACCTTTACTATAGAATAGGCGTTGTTCCCATTTATGTCGAACCATTGAGAAAGAGGAGGGAAGATATCCCTATACTTGTGAAACATTTTGTTAGGAATGCCTGTTCCACCAATGGTATACCACTTAAATCTGTTTCTGATTCTTTAATGGAGATATTTATAAACTATGATTGGCCGGGTAATGTAAGGCAGTTAAAAAACATAATAGAGCGTATAGTGGTGTTATCTGATTCTGATTTGTTGGATTCTTCGGATGCTCCAGAAATCCTACTGAAAAAGGGAACTGCTTATGATAATTTTATCTCGGATACAGAAGGTTCGTTGAAGTCAGCTAAAGAGAATTTTGAAAAATATTATATCCTCAATATCCTAAAAAAATGTGAATGGAATATATCTAAAGCTGCAAGAGTGCTTGAGATCGAAAGAACTTACCTACATAAAAAGATTAAGTTTTATAACCTTGAGTCGCTAAGGGGGTATGATGAAAATGGGAAATGAATCAATAATGATGGATGAGTTTAAAAATAGAGTAGAGAATTTGAAAGTTAATTATAGGGGTAGTAGTTTTAACCCTTTTAAATTTCATAGAAATGTGAATGGAAAACAGATCCCCGTTTATTTCATAGGAGCCCCAGGTTTGTATGTGGCGATTGTAGCTACTATTGTTTCCATTGTTATGATGATCATGTTTAGGTTTAATGCTGGTTTGGGGTATTGGGCTTTTATGCTGATTTTTTCTGCATTTCTCCTAAGGATTTCTTTAAAAATAGATAAAGCTAGACAGATCAGGTTTTTTTGTAATGATATTTTGTTGAAAAGCTATAGTTTGATAAAAAAGTATGAAGAGACGTTGGATCTGAATTGTTTAAGGGAAGCTAACAAGTTACTGGATGAATTCTCAAAATATATATATGATGATGTTGTTGAAAATCAAAAATTAGTTTTGCTAAAAATACTTAATTAATAATAATGACTTAAAAGTAGGGGGGATCCCCCTAACTTTATTTGTGACATGTTGTACAAGACTTACCGTTTTTAACTTGTTTCTTTTCATGACATGGGAAGCAAAAGTTTTCATGAATAGCATTTTTGACACCTTTTACTTCACCTGGAACTAACTTTTGACCATTGGCAGCTTTTAAGTCTTTACCGCCTTTGGCATCCATGTGGCAGTCGGTGCACTGGTTCTTTGCCTGATGAGCTTTGTGGGGGAATACTACTGCCTTTTTGGTTGGCTTGTCCACTTTGAAAGATTTGCTCAAGTCGATTGTTTCAGGGTTTGCAAAGGCAACTACTGATATTGCCATAATAGAAAATAGAATAGCTAATTTTTTCATTATAAACCTCCTATGTTTATTAGTAGTTTTGTATAACAATGTAATATATTTGTCAATAGATAGTTAATAATTGACAAAGAAAAATCTGTGTAATATAAATGTCGAAGGAGTTTAATATGGTTAAAATCTACGCATTTGTTAATTCCAATTTCAAGGTGTTCAACCTTAGTGAAGATAATTTAGATGATATTCCTTCCAAAGAAGAGCTCATCTGGGTAGATATGTTTTCACCTTCAACGGAAGAGTTTAAATTTTTAGAGAAGTTTTATGAGATAGAATTCCCGACTAAGCAGGAGACCGAGGAGATTGAGATTAGTTCTCGATATTGGGAATCCGAAAAGGATATAACAATAAACAGTTATTTTCTTGTAGTAGACGGGGATGCTGGTCATAATGAAACGGTGACATTTATTTTACAGGATAATTTCTTGGTTACGATAAGATATCGAGAGCTAAGAACTTTTGGTGAGTGTCTTAAAAAGATGATTGCAAACCCTTCTACATTTAAAGATGGTTCTTATATCTTGTCTGCTATTTTTGAGGCTAGAATAGATTTAGATGCTGATATTCTTGAAAATCTATCTAAAAATGTTTCCAACCTGAGGAAAAAGCTTTTCGCCAATGATATCTCTGATGAGGATATCTTGGAATCTATTTACCATTATGAGAACTTAAACACCAATATTAGGGATAGTCTAATCGATAAACAAAGGATTATATCATCACTTTTAAAATCCCATAAATTAACGGATCTTATTAAAAATAACTTCAGAATCATGATTAAAGATGTGAACTCTCTTATAGACTATACAAGATATAACTTTGACAGATTGGACTATATCCAAAATATCTTTCTGGGCTTGCTGAATATTGAACAAAACAAGGTCATAAAGATATTTACTGTGGTAAACGTAATATTTTTACCACCAACATTGGTGGCAAGTATCTATGGTATGAATTTCGAGTTTTTCCCTGAGATTCATTGGAGGTATGGCTATCTATTTGCATGGGTGGTCATGATAGCCTCGGCAGTTTTGCCTGTCTATATTTTTAAGAAAAAGGGGTGGCTATAATTTGATTAAATGGGTGTTGTTAAAACAAGGGGTATTATTTACAGAATAGTCAAGTACTCGGAAAAATCTGCTATTTGTCATGTTTTTACCGAAGATAAAGGTAAGATCAAAATATTCATACCAAATGCCTATGGGAGACATAGAACATTACAAAAATTATATCCATCTGAAATCGGTTATGTTTACAAAGAGACCACAGATCTCCACAGATTTCTGGAGATAGAATATCTTCATAAGTATAGTTTTTTCCATGAATGTGTTCCCCTCTACTTTCGATTAAACCTTTTTTTTGAAATCGTAGATCATCTTTTGCCTTATGATTATGTCTTGGAAGAGCTTTGGAGATACCTCATGGGTCTTAACACTAAAAATTACAAAAAAGGTATATTTTTTATGATAATGTTTATTATGGATAAGGCTGGTCTTATTAGGCATGGGGAATGTTGCCTCTGTGGGTTGAGTGTATATGAAGGCTGTATTTGTAAAAAGTGTGTCGGCCCATCAGATCGTTCTTTAACTACTATTTTGTCACTATATTATAAAAAAGATCTTTTAAAACAAGCTGTATTTGATGATATACTTTTCTTTAAGTTTTTAAAGGACTATCTTAAAAGGAATAACATTTTGTTAAGATCAGTGGATGCGATAACCGAACTAGATAGTTTTATTTGATAAGCTATTTTACTATCTTTAGATTCGGTCTATTTTGGTTTTTGTTTGGTTTTGTGGTAGAGGAGTTGGGTTTACCTATTTTAAATTTAAACACGAAGTTTGGATTATTTAAATCATCGACAATGTAATTTATCGCATATATTGGGATACTAAGGTCTTCCCATATTCCATTGAAGCTCATTTGGCAGCATATGTAATGTTTGTCTGTGGTCAAATTTTTATACGAGGTCCTTGTGAAGACAAGTAGTAGCCCCATCTCTTTCTCGTTTTCTGTTAATCCCCTTTTACCTACTATAAGATCATTGACGGGATGTATATTCATATAAAATTTATCGCCTCTCTGGATTAGCATGTTAAAGATCTCTTTTTTGATGGTATTCATGGAATCATTTAACATATCTGTCATCAAAAACTCCTATCAGTAACTTTGTTCTATTCCTTTTATGATATCATAAAAAATTGTGTTATATGGTACCTGTAAGTTATATTTTTTTGCAATTTCTTTTACTTTGCCAGCAAAGATATCTACTTCTGTGGGTCTTTTGGCTTCTACATCCTGTAGCATAGATGTTTTACCATTTGGGTCTAAGCTGTATAAGACGCTGTACCACCTTTCTTTGAGATCATTTTCATAGTCTAAAGGGATACATTCTAATCTTGAGATGTCAATTACCTCTTTCATCAAGTTTTCCATCAATCCCCTTACACTTTCATCCCTTTGAAAAACGCCGTAAGTTGCCCTTAATACTGCAGAAACCTGATTCATACCGACGTTTACCATAAACTTCCACCAGATCTCTTTTTCCATATCAATCGGTGTTTCGTATAATATACCTGCCTTTTGAAAAGCTGAATGGATCCTTGATAACTTTTTGCTGTATGTATTGTTTTTAAGCTCACCAATTATAAGTTTACCAAAATTTTTGCAAGTAATTTTATTTCCAACTCTTACAGCATCCATACCTACTGTAATGGTATAAAGTACTTTTTCCTCTCCATAATAGGAGGCGATAATCTTTTCACTATCAAGGCCGTTTAATAATGAAATTATTGTAGTGTTTTCATGGATAATATTTTTAAGTTTGGGTACAATTTCATCTAATACATTGTGTTTTACGGCAACAATCACTAAATCCACAGATGTTTGGGGATTGATGAGGTCTAATGTGTTAAACTTGTACTTTTTATCATTAAATATGAATTGAGTTTGAACAAGTTTTGCTAATCTTTCACCATCTGCTGCAAGAAATGTCTCAAAACCTCTTTCTAAAAACTGGTGGGCATACAGTACTCCCATTGCACCTGCACCAACTATTGCAACCTTTTTAACTTCATTCATATTTTCCTCAGACTATAGTATGTTTCGCCAGTATATTGTGATTCTTGTAAATTTTCAATATTAGAAAGTATGCTAAATAACTCATTCTTTTCAAGGCCGAAAAGAAGCCTTAAATCTTCTATGGTACATGGCCTCATCAGAAGAAGAGATCTGATTGTTGTTTTAATATCTGTATCGTTTTTATATGGTAGCTCTTTAACGAAATTACCTGTTGCTTCGACCTTGATCCCTTTTCTTCTGAAGAATATTGCTATATTTATTAGTTCATTGTAATCTAAACCTAACGTTTGAGGGTAAGCGGGAGGGCGAAATACTGTATTTAGTTGGACCTTATCGTATTTTAATTGAAGAATATAATGTGCCAGTTTTGTTAGTTCCTCCTCAGAGTCGTTTATACCCTTTACAAATAGTATTTCTATAAATAATTCCCCTCTGTAGATATAGGAAAAGTTTCTAAGCTCTTCTAATATCTTAGGCCAGTTTAATTTCTTATGGGGGCGGTTTATGATATTAAAGGTATCGACTGTTATTGCATCTATGCTTGGGACAAGAATATCTACATCCATTAGGGCATCCCTTACTTTTTCATCATCAATATTTGTGGAGTTCGTTAAAAGTGCTAAAGGATGGTGAACGATCTTTTTTACCTCGAAGATGATCTTTTTCAGATCTTTGTTCAATGTGGGTTCACCGGCACCAGTTATTGTTACTACATCAAGATGTTCGTGAAATTTTTCATATTGGTATTTTAATTCTTCTAACATGATATCGATATTGATGTAGCTATCTTTTTTTATTGTTAGTTTTGTTGTCTTACCTACTTCACAATATATACAGTCTAAATTACAGATTTTATGTGGGACTACATCAATCCCTAAAGAACTTCCCAATCTTCTGGAAGGAACAGGACCAAAAATGTATCTCATATTTTCTCCTTTTTGTACAAATATTCAGGATAGTTACTTGATTTTTTTTGTCAATGATTTTCTGAAAATATAAGGTTTTTTAAAATAATCTGGTTAGTAGCTTTTTATTTGACACATTTAGTTTGTATGGTATAATTTAATTATGACTAAGAGAAAAGGGCTTTCAATACCGATATTTAATAGTGTATCAGGTTCAGTAGAGGAATTTTATTCGGAACGATTTGGGGTTGTAGCCGATGATTTTGTATCCATAAGGCCTAAATTTGAGAAACAAGAAAATGTTGAGATCTGTGTTGGTGAATTACTATTCTATGATGCTAAAAATAGAGGGATAAGGTTTTATTCCTTTGTGGATGGCATGGTAAGAAGGATCGTGAGAGGGGATAAAAGGAAGTTTGTAGCATTTAAATTTGAGGGGGAACCTAAGGTATATGAATTTCATAGAGATGTTTCCACCATAAAACTGATTGAGAGCAATAGGGCTGAGATAGTTGATGCTATTATAGAAAGTGGTTTGTGGGTTTCATTTAGGCAAAGGCCCTATGATAGGGTGGCTGATCCTGATGTTGTTCCTGATAGAATTTTTGTTATGCTTGTGGATACAAGACCTCAGGCTCCTGAGGTGAAGGATGTTTTTACTGGATCTGAAAATTATTTTAAAAAGGGTGTTGAACTGCTTACAGCACTTACCAAAGGGTATGTTCATGTGATAAAACAGAGTGGTATTCATTTTGAAATGGAGCATGAAAAAGTTAGAATGGTGGAGGTAACTGGAGCTCACCCCATTGGTCTTGTAGGAACGCATATAAACAGATCATTTCCTTTGAACAGAAATAGAAAAGTATGGTATTTGGATTATCAGGATCTTATTGCTATTGGGAAGTTGTTTGTTGAAAATATCGTCGACAATAGAAGAATTGTATCCATCTACGATGGAAGGCTTATGAGGCTTTTTAATTATTCTAGTTGTGAAGGGTTAGTGGAGTTTTCTGGTAGAAACAGATATATTGCTGGTTCTGTCCTATATGGTAGGCGTTTGGAACAAGAAGTCCCCTATATTCATAGATATATCAATATATTATCGAGAATTGAAGAGGTTAGTGAGAGAAGATTTATGGGATGGCTTAGGGGAGGCTTTGATAAATTTTCTGTAAAAAATGTTTTTCTTTCAAAATTTTTTCCTGGTAAAATAAAGTTTAACACATCTTTAAATGGTAGTTACAGACCTATGGTGCCGGTAGGATCCTATGAAAGAGTTAGTCTCTTCGATGTGCCAATTACATATTTTTTAAGGGCACTTTTAACGAAAGATGTGGAGATCTTAGAGCGATTGGGTGTGCTTGATTTTGGCGAAGAGGATATGTCCCCTTTTACTTTTGTATGTGTAGGAAAATATGATTATGCCCTGTATCTGAGGGAGATGCTTGATGAACTGGAGGCTCAACATTGAAAAGATTATTTGAAAGGTTATCGCCTTACTTTCAGAAAGGTGGAAAGTATGAAAAGTTCTTTCCTATTTTCGAGATGGTGGAGACATTCCTTTATGATCCTTTGATCAAAACTGAAGGGAAGACCCATATACGGGATGGGCTTGATCTTAAGAGAACAATGATTATAGTGTTTTTGTCCATAATCCCTGCGGCATTATTTGGTATTTACAATGTTGGTTATCAGGCAAACCTATTCATAAATAGCAATGGCATCGATCCTGTTGGTTTTAGAGATATATGTATGGATTTTTTCAGGTTAAAATATGATCCAAATAGTGTTATTTCAAATTTTTTCCATGGTCTACTGTATTTTCTACCATTGTACTTTGTTACTCTTGTTGTGGGTGGTTTTTGGGAGGTGCTATTTGCCGTTGTTAGAAGACACGAGGTGGCAGAAGCGTTTTTAGTAACAAGTCTTCTTTATCCCCTTATCCTTCCCCCCACTGTTCCTCTTTGGCAAGCTGCTGCTGCTTTGAGTATTGGTTTGGTGTTTGGGAAAGAGGTATTTGGGGGTACAGGTAGAAACTTTATAAACCCAGCGCTTTTTTCAAGGGCAATTCTCTTTTTCTCCTATCCCCAATCAGTTACGGGTAGCTCAGTATGGGTTCCAGTGGATGGGTATTCAAAGGCTACACCGTTATCTGCTTTTAAGGAGAGAGGGTTTGACTTTGGTTATAGTTTTCTTGATGGTTTATTAGGATTTATTCCTGGTTCTATAGGAGAAACATCTGCTTTGTTGTGCTTGTTTGGAGCTTTTATTCTTGTTGTTACTGGTATAGGATCTTTTAGGCTTATGTTGGGGATGGTGTTGGGGATGGGGTTGACAACTTTCCTCTTTAATTTGATAGGAAGTGATACCAACAATATGTTTAACATGCCCTTTTACTATCATTTTGTTTTTGGTGGCTTTGCCTTCGGTATGGCTTTTATGATTACTGATCCTGTATCCGCAGCATTGACGGATGCAGGAAAATGGGTTTATGGTTTTTTAGTGGGGTTCATGAATGCTCTAGTGAGGGTTATAAACCCTGCTTTCCCTGAGGGAACAATGCTTGCCATATTATTTGGTAATATATTTGCACCCTTTATAGATAGTTTTTTTATAAGGGGATATATAAAAAAGAGAGAAAAACTCTATGAAAGAAACTAAGGCTAAAATTTTTATGGTTTCACTTGGAGTTGCTCTTTTTTTCTCCTTTATAGTGTCTGCTACTGTACAGCTTCTCAAAGACAAACAGGAGGAAAATGTAAGGCTTGATAGATTAAAACATATCTTTTCTCTGGTGGAAAATGGAAGTATAGAGCCTAAGGTATTACTTGTGGACATAAAAACTGGAGACTCAAAAGAGGTCACCTCGGATGTAGATTTTTTTAATAATTTCAGGTTGTTAGCCACAGGTGAAGGGGCCGTGAAGATAAATAAAAAAGATGATTTTATAGGTGTGGGGTCTCATCCACGATATATGCCTGTATATCTTTTTTATGATGGGGATAAATTGATAAATGCAGTTTTTTTTGTTTATGGGAATGGGCTATGGTCTACAATGTATGGTTTTTTAAGCCTTAAAGGAGATCTTAGAACTATTCAGGGTATAACCTTTTTTGATCAGAAGGAGACACCGGGGTTAGGGGGAGAGGTGGATAACCCTATTTGGAAAGCAAAATGGGAAGGGAAGAAGCTTTTTGATGATGATGGTAGGTTTAGGTTTTCTGTTTCAAAAGGTAGTGATCAGTTTTCTGTTGATGGTCTTTCAGGGGCAACACTCACCACAAGAGGTGTGGATAATATTGTAAAATTTTGGTTTGGTGATAATGGGTATAAGAAATTTTTAGAAAGGTTGAAGGGGTAGACAATGGGTGTTAAGAAGGATACCTTTGTTGGACCGATCTTTATTAATAATCCTATTACTATACAGGTACTTGGGATCTGTTCTTCTCTGGCTGTTACTACTCAACTTAAGACAGCTCTTGTGATGGGACTCTCGGTTACAGCTGTTGTGGCTATGAGTAATCTACTCATTAGTATGATGAGAAATCATATCCCCCCATCAGTAAGGATCATTATAGAGATGACAGTTATTGCTTCCTTTGTTATTATTGTGGATCAGTTTTTAAAGGCTTATCTTTTTGAAATAAGTAAACAGTTGTCAGTTTTTGTGGGACTTATCATTACAAACTGTATATTGATGGGTAGAGCTGAGGCGTTTGCTATTAAAAACCCACCTCTGTTGAGCTTTCTGGATGGCTTAGGTAATGGGCTGGGGTATGGTATGATACTGGTTATCGTGGGCGCTATAAGGGAGCTTGCTGGTAGTGGCAGGTTGTTTGGTTTTGAAATTTTTAAGATGCAAGTAAATGGTGGGTGGTATGTGCCTAATGGGATGTTTTTGCTTGCTCCAAGCGGTTTTTTTATCATTGCTACGATAATCTGGTTTGTTAAGGAAAGGGAAAAGAGAATAAGGAGGGGATGAGATGTTGGAGCATTATCTAAGTTTACTCATCAAATCTATATTTATAGAGAACATGGCTCTTTCTTTTTTCCTGGGGATGTGTACGTTTCTTGCAGTGTCTAATAATATGGAGACGGCAAAGGGGCTTGGTGTTGCGGTTGTTGTGGTGCAATCTATTACAGTACCTATAAACAATATCTTGTATCAATTGATTTTCAGAGATGGAGTTCTCGTAAAATGGGGTTTGGGAGATATAAATCTGAATTTTTTGAGTTTAGTTGTGTATATTGGAGTTGTGGCAGCTATTGTTCAGGTGTTGGAGATGGTTTTGGATAGGTTCTTTCCTAAGCTTTACAATGCCTTAGGTATATTTTTGCCACTTATTACTGTGAATTGTGCGATTTTAGGTGGGACATTGTTCATGGCCCAAAGGGGGTATACTTTTACGGAGTCGCTGGTGTTTGGTTTTGGTAGTGGTTCTGGTTGGGCATTGGCTATCGTTGGGCTTGCCGGTATAAGGGATAAAATGAAGTATAGTGATGTGCCTGATGGTTTAAAAGGGCTTGGGATTGTTTTCATTGCTGCAGGTATTATGGCCGTGGCTTTCATGATCTTTTCTGGAATACAATTATGATAGTATTTTTGGGGACTATTTTTTTTACAGCGATTATCCTTTTGTTGGTGGGGTTAATAGTAGAAGCCCGTAGGTTCCTGATCAAAGAGGGTAATGTTAGGGTGATTATAAATAATGAAAAAGTTTTAGAAGTATCGCCTGGGGATAAGTTGTTAAACGTTTTAGCTGCTGAAAAAATATTTGTATCGTCAGCATGTGGTGGTGGTGGATCATGTGGTCAATGTAAAGTCAAGGTTATTGAGGGTGGTGGTTCTATTTTACCTACTGAGAAGGCCCATATCAATAAGAAGTTGGAGAGAGAGGGATTTAGGCTTTCATGCCAGTTACCTGTTAAGAATGACGTAAAAATTTATCTGCCTCCTGAGGTGTTTAGTGCAAAGGAATACCTATGTGAGGTGGTTTCCAATCGAAATGTGGCAACATTTATAAAAGAGCTGGTATTGAAGTTACCCACAGATGAGTTTGATTTTGAGGCTGGTGGATATATCCAGATTAAAATACCTCCATATTTTGTTGACTTTAAAGATTTTGATATAGATGAACAGTTTAGGCCTGATTGGGATAGGTTTTCTTTATGGCATCTCAAATCAAAAAATGATAGGGAGGTTATAAGGGCTTATTCTATGGCCAATTTCCCCCTTGAAAAGGGGTTTGTTAAACTGAATGTGAGGATTGCTACACCACCCCCAAAAAGTGTAGGGATACCTCCTGGTGTGGGGTCATCTTATATTTTTTCTTTAAAACCTGGGGATAAGGTAACGATACTTGGTCCTTTTGGTGAATTCAAGGCATCTGATACAGACGCTGAGATGGTTTTTATAGGTGGAGGTGCTGGAATGGCACCGCTACGCTCGATTATTTTTGATCAACTTATTCGCTTGAAAAGCAAAAGGAAGATAACCTATTGGTATGGGGCTCGAAGCTTAAAGGAGATTTTTTATAGTGAGGATTTTGAGAGGTTACAAAAAGAGTACAATAATTTTAAATGGTATGTAGCTCTATCTGAACCACTTCCAGAGGACAACTGGACTGGACTTGTTGGTTTTATCCATCAAGTGGTTTATGATAATTATTTGAAGTATCATCCTGAACCGGAATCTGTTGAGTATTATTTATGTGGCCCTCCACTAATGCTTAAAGCAGTTTTAAATATGTTAGATAGTTTAGGAGTGGAAAAAGGTAATATCAGGTTTGATGATTTCGGTAGTTAAAACATTTCTATAAATTTTTACTTGTAATTTTTGCTTTTTCAGTTTATTTAATGCGAAGAAATATTCGATAGGTGCTATGGACTCTGTAAAAAGATCTACAAAGATCAATAAAGATCAGGTTACTGAGAGGAATTTTACAGAGTTTTATATTGCTGTGATAGATGGGGAACCAGAGGAGGCTCTCGATGATTTTTCTGAAGTCGAAGAATCAGAGGAGAATGAAGAACAGGAGCTTGATGAAAAAAGATCGGACTCAAGCTATGATATTCTTAACATATATCTAAAAGATCTATCCAAATGTCCCGTCCTATCCAAAGAGGAAGAGGTTGAACTGGCAAAGCTCATAGAGCAGGGTGATGAAAAAGCAAAGGAGATGATGATAAGCTGTAATCTTCGCCTTGTGGTTTCAATCGCTAAAAAATATGCAAACAAAGGGGTTCCCCTTGAAGATCTCATTTCAGAAGGGAATATAGGTTTGATAAAAGCTGTAGAGAAATTTGATTATAAAAAAGGTTTTAAATTTAGCACTTACGCAACTTGGTGGATAAGACAAGCTATAGAAAGAGCTATAATTACAAACACAAAGATTGTTAAAGTACCGATCCATATAATGGACTATATAAAAAAGATACTTAGGGCTACCTCAGAACTAAAAGAACAATTGGGGAGGAACCCCACATACATGGAGTTGTCAGCTTTTACAGGTATATCTATTGCAAATCTTTATAAAGCGGTGGAGGCTATGAGGCAGGATGTATCTTTGGATGCTCCCATCTCTGAGGATGAACAGGAAAACCTTCATAACCTTATTGCTGATGAGATACAGAAGGACCCCTTTAAGCATGCTTTTGAGATGAATATACAAAATCTTGTGAGTAAATGGATGACCTATCTTACAGATATGGAAAATCAGATTATCACCATGCGATTTGGTCTGGATGGTAAAAAACCAAAAACGCTTGATGAAGTGGGAAAGGAACTAAATCTGACAAGAGAAAGGATCAGACAGATAGAAAAAAGAGTACTTAGTAAATTAAGGAACTTTTTTTGCAATAAAAATATCAGAAAGGAGTCTCTGTTATGATTTCAAAACAGGAACTTTTGGAGAGAATAGAGCGATTCAGGAAAAATTTAACTTGTCTGGATGATAGTTGGGAAGTGGTTGCAATATTTGGAAAGGTAAATATATTTTATTTTACGAACACAATGCAGAACGGTGTTTTAATCATAAAAAGGGATGGGAGTAACTATTTTTTTGTTCGAAAAAGTTATGAAAGAGCTAAGCTGGAATCTCCCCTTGACTTTATTTACCCTATTAAAAGTTTCAAAGATATATTAGCAGTTACAGATTTATCAGGTGATGTCATTCATGTGGAAAAGGATATTGTACCTTTAGGATTTTTCGAAAGGTTTAATAAAACATTTGGATTTAATACAATTGCATCAGCTGATCTGGCTATTTATAAGACGAGGGCTGTAAAATCCCAGTACGAATTGGGGCTGATCAAAAAGAGTGGGGAGATACATGAGTATGTAATGCAGAAATATCTACCTCAGGTTTTTAGGGAAGGGATGAGTGAGGCGGAGCTTGGGGCTTTGGCTCTTAAGGAGATCATAGTGCAGGGTGGGCAGGGTTTAACAAGGATGGGTAGCTTTAATTCTGAGCTTTTCGCAGGTAACATCTGTTTTGGGGATAGCAGTAATTATTATAACTCCTTTGATGGTCCTGCAGGTATTTTGGGTGTTTCTCCAGCTGTTCCCCTTTTGGGGAGTCATAAAAAGTTCTTAAAAAAAGATACTATAGTGATGCTGGATATAGGTTGTGGTTTTGAGGGTTATCATACGGATAAAACAACGGTCTATGCTTTTGGTAATATACCCGATGTAGCGTATGAATATCACAAAAGATGTGTTGAGGTGCAGCATCTTGTGGCGGAGAGACTAAGGCCAGGGGAGATACCATCGAAGATATATGAGGATATCATGTCAAAGATAGATAGTGCATTTGATGTGCATTTTATGGGTTATGGATCGAATAAGGTCAAGTTTTTGGGGCATGGGATTGGGTTAGTGATCGATGAGTATCCTGTTATTGCGAAGGGATTTGACGAGCCGTTGGAGGAGAATATGGTGCTGGCTATAGAACCTAAAAAAGGGATTGATGGTTGGGGTATGGTGGGTATTGAGAATACTTTTGTGGTTACCAGGAATGGTGGTGTGAGTATAACAGGCAATGATTTTGATATAATAAAATTATAATGGAGTTAATGATGAAGAGTTTTAAGGCTGTTGTGGTTGAAGAGATAGATGGTAAGTTTGAGATTAAGTTGAAGGAAAAGGAAGTAGATGCTCTTCCTTCTGGGGATGTTTTGGTAAATGTTAAGTATTCTTCAATCAACTACAAAGATGCACTCTCCTGTAGTGGTAATAAAGGGGTTACCAAAAGCTACCCCCATACACCTGGGATAGATGCTGCTGGTATAGTAGAGGAGTCTACTTGTGATGAGTTTAGAAAAGGGGATGAGGTCATAGTTATAGGCTTTGATCTCGGGATGAATACCCCCGGTGGTTTTGCAGAATATATTAGGGTTCCAAAGAGCTGGGTAGTAAAAAAACCAAGTGGGTTATCCCTTAGGGAATATATGATATATGGTACGGCAGGTGTTACTGCAGCTTTATCTGTAGATAAACTTATCCAGTATGGGATAAAGGTGGGGTATGGTAAGATAGCTGTAACAGGAGCTACAGGTGGTGTTGGCCTGTTTTCTATTGCTATTTTAAGTGGGCTTGGTTATGATGTTGTTGCAATCACAGGTAAGATGGAGGAGGCAGATTATCTAAAATCTTTTGGGGCAAAAGAGGTAGTTGATAGGAAGGAATTTGAACAGGTTAATACTAAAGCACTTTTAAAACCACAGTTTATAGCAGCTGTGGATACTGTAGGAGGTGAGGTCCTGGTGAATGTCATAAAATCGATTAACTACGGGGGGGCAGTGGCTGTCTGTGGTATGGCTTTTTCTCCTAATATTTCCCTTACCGTTTTCCCATTTATACTGAGAGGGGTTTCTTTGCTTGGTATAGATTCTGTTGAGATAAGGAAAAACGATATCCTTAATAAAATATCTAACGTTTATAAACTAGAAAATCTCGATAGATTTTCTACTGAGATAGGGCTTGAGGATATATCAGGTGCAGTTGAAAAGATCAAGAAGGGCGAGGTAAAAGGTAGATATCTTGTAAGAGTTAGTTAATCATGTCAAAAGGGCTCTGGATTTGGCTCGTCTTTTTTGCGTGCGGATTTGTTTTTATAAATTACCCATTTATTAGGATCTTTGATAAAAATATATTTCTCTTTAAGATCCCTCTTTTATACATCTATTTTTTTATGGGTTGGATCTCTTCGATATTCGTTGTATATATCTTTAAAAAAATATTTCTAAAACATGAAAATTAGTTTGAGTGTCGTTTTCCTCATAAGTTTTTTGTATATCCTTCTACTTTTTTTTATTGCATTAATCTCTAATATTCTGGTTAGAAGAAAAAGAAGGGTGATTTATAATCCTTATATTTATGCGTTAAGTATAGGGGTGTATTGTACTGCATGGACCTATTACGGTTCTGTTGGTAGAGCAAGTGTTGATGGAATTGAGTTTCTTGCTATATATATTGGACCTACACTGATGGTTTTTTCCTGGTGGTTTTTATTGAGAAAAATGGTAAACATTGTAGAAAGACATAATATAAATAACTTGGCTGATTTTGTCAGTTTTAGATTTGGTCGATCTAAAAGAGTGGGATTGGTTGTAGCTGTTGTGTGTGTTGTCGGTATTATACCCTATATTTCGCTGCAATTGAAATCTATAAATGAAACTATACTAATACTTGCAGATCTTGGTTCAGATTTTACTTCACCATTGTTTTTTGATACATCCTTTTATGTGTCACTTTTTATTGGTATTTTAGCTTCTCTTTTTGGAGTTCACCATATTGCTGAGGGGAGAAAGCATCCAGCTTTAGTTGGTGTAATAGCTTTTGAATCGGTTGTTAAGTTGATTATTTTATTAATAGCAGGAGGGTATGTGGTTTATCTGTCTGGGGGCTTTAGCCAGATATTTGGATATTTATATACTAATCAAAATGATCCTGCTGTGGCAAAACTTATAGTACTTGACAAAGGTAATAATTCTTACGGTAAATGGTTTTCTATGATGGTGATGAGTATGTTTGCTGTGATGTTTTTGCCAAGACAGTTTCAGATGGCGGTTGTGGAGAATGACTCCCCAAAACATATAAAAGAGGCGATGTATCTTTTCCCCCTTTATCTGTTTTTGATAAACCTGTTTGTGATACCCATTGCTATCTCTGGGAAATTATTTCTCACAGGTGATTACAATCCTGATTACACAATACTTTATATTCTAAGGGATAAGGGTTCTTTGTTTTTTATGGTATTGGTATATATTGGTGGTTTGGCAGCTGCCACTGGGATGATTATTGTTGCTTCGGTAAGTTTATCAAATATGTTTGTAAATAATATTATAGTTCATGTTTTTGTAAAACTTTTGATGTTTAGTAGATTTGGCAAGTACATAACATCATTAAAGAGATTAATGGTTATTATTATTATCCTCGCTGGTTACTTTTTTTATCGTTATGTGGGGGAATTTTTTAGCTTGGTGGATTTGGGGTTGGTATCTTTTGCAGCCATTTCCCAGATAGCTCCTGCTGTGGTGTTGGGTCTATTTGTTAAGAGGCTAAGTAGGGATGGGGTTTTTTGGGGTATTATATCAGGTTCTATTGTGTGGTTTTATACACTTGTTGTGCCTTATTTTGCTAAAGCTGGTATCATTGATTATCGTATTGTAACAGATGGTTTGTTTGGTCTTGCTATCCTTAAGCCCACTGAGCTTTTAGGACTTACAGGACTTGACTCATGGTCCCATACCCTTTTCTGGAGTATGTTATTAAATATTGTTATTTTGACTGTTATATCTTTGGTTTCCGAACAAAACGAAGAGGAGAAAGAGACAGCCTCATTATGTGTGGATAGCTTGAAGCTACATTTTCTTCTTGGAAAGGAAGATGTTAGTAGGAGTTTAAGCCTAACCGATATAAACAATATCTTATCAAATTTTTTTGGAAATGAGTATGCCAAAAAGGTTATAGATAACTTTTTAAACCAAATTGGCAAAGAGAGAAGGGATCTCAATGTGGATGATATAAAGTTGTTGGTAGATGAGGTAAAAACTCATCTTTCAAGTGCTGTGGGGCCTAGCGCTTCTGAGATCATTATAAATTCTTATTTGGAAATGGCAGGGAAAACAGGTAGAGATGTCATGAATGTATTTAAGGACCTTGTTAGCTTGGGGGTAGGTGAATCGAGGGATACATTGATACATCGTATAACAGAGCTTAATATACTACTTGAGATCTCCAGACAGTTTACTTCAACAACAGATTTGGTTAAAAAGCTTCAAAATGCCATAGACATCATCCGTAATAACCTCAAAATAGATCTTGTAGTGATTAGAAAAAGAAGTGGTGATACATTGGAAACAGTTGTCTATTCTGGAGATATAAACTCATTCAAAATGATATCCAATATAAGGAGAATAGATTCCCAAAAGACATATATCGGTAGAACATTTGTTACTGGTAAGGCGGTATATATTGATGATATAGACAATGCGATGGAATCTGAGTATATAAATGAACTCAAAAATAGAGGTGTTAGATCTTTTTGTCATATCCCCCTTGTTATTGATGGTAAAGTGGAAGGTGTATTATCATTATTTTCCAAAACATATAAAAATCTGTTTAGTAGGGAATTTGTAAACATCCTCGAAAGCATTGTTAGCCAGATGGCTTTCTTGATGGATAATCATAATAAAGCGGAAGAGCTTATCAAAATAAAAGAGGTTTCCAAAGAATTGGAGATTGCAAAGATGATACAAGCATCCCTCGTATCTGTAGATCCTTTTAGCTTTGAAGGAATAAAAGTGGTTTCTGCCTATTCCCCTTCGGTGTATGTTGGAGGAGATTATTACGATATTATAAGGGTAGATGAAGAACAGGTAGATATAATTATTTCGGATGTTTCAGGTCACAGTATATCTTCTGCTCTAATAATGTCGCAGATAAGAAGTATAATTCATACTTCTTTAAGTATAAACAAAGCGTTGAAACCTTCAGATATGTTACATCTAATAACAAAACAGATATTCCCTCAGATAAATAGATATAATTTCATCATCACGATGTTATACATAAGACTAAACCTTTTTAGTGGAGACCTTACAATGGCCAATGCAGGTCATTATAATCCAATACTCATAAAGGATGGTGAGGTTATCGAGCTTAGATGTGACGGGGTACTCATCGGTGTTTTTGATGATATGAAATATCTGGAGGAGAAATACAACATTAAAACTGGAGATTGTTTGGTTTTGTTTACCGATGGTGTAGTGGAGTCGGAAAATGAGAATGGTGAGTTTTTTGGAAAAGAAAGATTTCTTAATATACTAAAAGAACACGCCTATATGGAGCCTGAGAAGATCAGAAATGCGATCCTAACCTCACTTTCTGCTTTTACTAAAAATTATGTGCAGAAAGATGATATATCACTTTTGATAATTAAAAAGGTGTAGTTATACCAATTTTGATATGTTAGGGAACTCAACAATAAATGTTGTTCCGTATTCCAGTGTTGATATAAAAGAACAATGACCACCAAGATATTTTTCTGTAAGTAACTTTATACAAAAAGTACCTAAACCATTTCCCTCTTTTTTGGTGGTAAAAACCTCTTTAAAGATCTTTTTTTGAATATCCTCAGGGATATACTCAGGATTATGAACAGATACCCTGAAAAATTTATCATCACCATAAAACTTGACAGTGATTGTTTTTTCAATATTGCTTGCCTCAATGGCATTTTTGACCATATTCATAACTATTCTGTTTAGTAGAATTTTGTCAGCAAAAATTCTATCAACTTCACATATAAACTCAAAGGTTATGTGGTTGATATGAGAGAAGATCGATTTAATATTGTTGATTATAAAATGTGTAGAGAAGTCATCGAAGTGTGTTGTAATGTTGTTTTGTTGAGCCATGGTGAGAAATCTTTGGGCTTCGATCTCTTGATAAGCCAGTCCTATGTTATTGCTAAGGATATCAAGCAGATCAGCATTCATTTTTAAGTGCCCTTTTTTATAGGCTTCTAATAGGGAGTATGTAGTACCTACAACGTTTATGAGATCATGATAGAAGATTTTGTCCATGATCTTTCTGTTTTGTTCATCAAAGCCTTTTAATATATACATTATATATTCGCCTTTATCTGTTTTTATTGGGACCGTGGAGATATTAAATTTCATTGTATCAGATCTGTTTGTTTTAATTTCACAGGTGGATATGGAATATATCCCTTTTATTGCATTGTTTATAGCAGTGTTCCCTTTACAGTTTTTACAAAAGATGGTGGTGCCACATTGATCATCATTACCGTGGATACAATCGAAAAGTTCCCCAGGTTTTTTGTTTAATATCTGATCTAAAGGTTTATTGAAATATTCTAAAACCCTTCTATTCACAAAAATAATCCTCCTATCGGTGTCAAGGATTAAAATCATATCATCTATGTTGTTTATAACCTCTTCAAAATGGATGATGTTTATCACTTGTCCGAGATTGTTTTTTATTTCTGAGTAGGTTTTATATTGTTGATGGTCTTCGCTTGAGTTGGATACATTGCTCAACATCAATATATTTTTAAACTCTAAATACTTTTGGGTGACTACAAGCTGGCTAAGCTTTCTTATATTTTCTATCTCATCTATGTTGTTTTTCAGGGTTTTTACGATAGAATGATCTATTTTACCGCTTGAAGCAAAATTTTCGATGATCTCTAAGGCTTTCGATGTGGGTAACCCTGGGCGATAAGGTCTGTCTTCCGATAGAGCTGTATAGATATCAGCAACGGTCATAATACGACAACCTATATCCAATCTTTCTGCAGTTAGATGGAAAGGGTACCCACTACCATCTAAAAACTCATGGTGGAAAGCCGCCCACTGTTTAACATTTTCAAAAATATCCATGGAGTTTAAACAATAAAAAGTATAGTAGGTGTGTTTTTTTATATCTGTTCTTTCATCTATAGAGAGTTGACCATTTTTATTAATGATATAGGGGTTTATTGCTAATTTGCCGAGATCATGGAGATAGCCTGCGATCTTAAGGTTTATTACCATATCTTCAGGCAGATTCATAAGTTCACCTAATTTAGAGGCAACGGAGGCAACACCGGCTGAATGGGTTGCTGTAAAGGAACATCTGAAGTCTATAATATGGCTTAAAAAGTTTGTAAAAGAGAGGATCTCGTCCTTGCTGAGTATAATGGTATCAAAAAGAAAATATCTTTTAAGTATCCTATCCTTATCCGGTGCTTCTAGGTCAAGCCAGAAGAACTCTTTGTCATAAAGAGATAGAAAAGCATCTACATGTTCAGGTTTGAAAAATCTATTTTTATATGAGGTTATTATCTCTTTGACCTCCTTTCTTTGATAGTACGCGGGTGTTCCTCTTTTTAGCAAGATATCTATCCGATCAGCCAAATGTATAATTAGTGCTTCATCCTCTGTCTCAGGGAATTTGTTCCAGGGTAAGTGGTGTTTACTTATTATATCAGAAAGGTGTTTGAAAGAGTCCAGTTTATTTACTAAAAAAGCTCCAACGTTACTGTGATTATATCTCGTGGCTTCCCCGTTATCAAACTTGCTTAACTCTCTAAACTCTGACTCCAGCATAACCCCTATATCATGGATTAGGGCTGCTATGATAGTATCTGTGATTTTTTTATTGTCCAAACCATATTCAGATGCGATGGCGGCAGATATATAGGCTACTCTATGGTGATGGTTTGATAGATCGGGATTGACAAGATCTACTATTTTGGAGATATTGTATGCTAAATCGAAGATCGATATAACATAACTCCCTATTAGATCATTTGAGTATGTTGTTCTATCTTTAAAGAAAGCCATATAATAATTATATTGTTTTAATTATAAAATTCAAGCAAAAAAAGAATATAAAACTTTTTGCATAAGTGCAATTGTTAAGGTATTGATGATGAATGATAATTAAGTGGCTATTGTTTTTGGTGTTGCAAAATTGCAATAAAAAAGTTTTTTGTATTTTGAAAAATTGTTGTAAAATAATGATTGATTGTTGGTATAATTTTGGTATGTGTTTTGCCTGATATCTCCTAATAAATACATTAGGAGGTATTTAAAGATGAAATACTTTAAAATGTTATTTGTAATTGGGTTGTCATTGCTCTTTGCTTCAACAGTTTTTGCTAATCAGGTGGTTATCAAATTTTCCCACGTTGTTGCACCTGATACCCCTAAGGGGCTTGCCGCTAATTTTTTTAAATCATATGTGGAAAAAGAATCTAAAGGTCAGATTAAGGTAGAAGTTTTCCCCAACTCAACTCTTTACGGTGATAGAGAAGAGGTGGAGGCCCTTAAGATGAATGCTGTCCAGATCATTGCACCAAGTTTTTCAAAATTTACAGGTTTTGTACCCCAGTTTCAGTTGTTTGATTTGCCATTTTTGTTTGAAAATGAAAAGCAGCTTCATAAGTTTCTTGACGGTGAATGGGGGCAGAAGATGCTCAAGCTTGTTGAGCCTAAGGGTATGATTGGTCTTGCTTATTGGGATAATGGTTTTAAAGATATCTCTAATAATAAAAGGGAGATAAGAAAACCAGAAGATGCTGCTGGTTTGAAGTTTAGGATCATGTCTTCAAAGGTGTTAGAGGCTCAGTTTAAGGCTCTTGGAGCAAACCCTCAAGTACTCCCATTTAGTGAGGTGTATTCTGCTCTTCAGCAGGGGGTAGTGGATGGTGCGGAAAATCCTGTTTCAAATTTCTACACACAAAAGATGCATGAAGTTCAGAGGTATTACACAGTGTCTGGTCATGGTTACTTGGGCTATCTTGTGGTAACTAATAAAATATTCTGGAATTCATTATCACCTGAGCACAAAAAGATTGTGATGGAAGGTATTAAGCAGGCTACCATTAAGGAAAGGGAGTGGGCAGCCAAATTGGATGATGATTATTTTGCTAAGGTAAAAGCCTATGGTAAGATACAGATCTATACCCTCACCCCTGAAGAAAAGAAACTCTGGCAAAAGAAACTTATGGCCATATATCCTCAGTTTTATGATGTGATAGGTAAGGAATATATAGATGCGGCTTTAAATACTAAATAATTTTCTTAAAGGCCCTATTTTAAATGGGGCCCATCTTTTTATGAAGGAGCCAAAGATGCTTAAGTTTTTTGAGTTTTTAGACAGTTGGCTTGATAGGATTAATATATTTATAATGTCTGTGATGATGGGTGTTGCCACCGTTGTTGCCTTTATCAATGTGGTTTTAAGGTATGGCTTTAATATGTCTCTTACATGGGCAGGTGAATTGACATCATATCTCTTCATATGGTCAGTCTTGTTTGGAACAGCCTATGGATTTAAGATCGGGATGCATTTGGGGGTTACTGCACTTATACAAAGATTAAAACCTAAAACTGCTAAGAATCTTTTGACTCTTAGTCTATTTATCGTTTTTATATTTCTCTTGATTTTGATAAAATGGGGTTATGATTTTGTAAAATTTAACTATGAATTAGAGCAAGTTTCTGTGGATTTACATATTCAATTCTGGATAATTTATCTTTGTGTCCCAATAACTATGGCTATTTCTTGTTATCAAATACTTCTTAAGATAATCAAAATAATAAAAATGCCAGCAGAAGAATTCTCTTATGATTTGGTAATGAAGGAGCATTGATATGGCTACGATAGTTCTGTTTGGACTTTTATTTCTATTGCTTTTTATTGGAGTACCTATAGCAATTTCTTTAGGTATTTCAAGTACATTGGTTATACTTTTTTTTACCCAGATGCCTACCCTTGTGATACCTCAGAAGATGTTTACCTCAATAGACAAATTTGCTTTGATGGCAATACCACTTTTTATTTTAGCAGGTAACTTTCTTTCCCAGGGTGGTGCTGCAAGGAGGATTATAAGGTTTGCAAGGGCTATGGTTGGACATCTGCCAGGTGGGCTTCCCATGTCTGCGATTTTTGCTTGTATTATTTTTGCTGCTGTTAGCGGTTCATCCCCTGCTACTGTTGCGGCTATTGGATCAATAATGATGGGTGCTATAAAGGAGGCAGGGTATAATGATAAATTCTCCATAGGCTCTATAACCTGTGCTGGATCTTTGGGTATACTCATTCCACCGTCCATAGTCATGATTGTCTATGGCGTGACTGTTGACCAATCTATAGGTAAACTTTTTATGGCTGGAGTAATACCAGGGTTGCTTCTTGGTGGTGGTTTGATGCTCGTAACGTATATAGCTGCAGTAAGATCAGGTTTTAAGCGGGAAAAGATGGCATCTTTAAAGGAGATTTTTGGAAGTTTTATGGATGCATTTTGGGGCTTATTGGTTATTGTGATTGTTATTGGCGGTATTTATGGTGGTATATTTACACCTACCGAAGCAGCAGCAGCATCTGCGGTCTATGCGTTTTTTATATCGATGTTTGTTTATAAGGATATTAAATGGAAAGATGTTCCAAATATCATAAGAGCCTCTGCTACCACATCTGCTATGGTGATGTTTATTATAGCAAATGCAATGCTGTTTGCTTTCGTCCTAACTTATCTGCAAATCCCACAAAACCTCGCCCAATGGATAATTGATATGAACTTTAATAAATATGTGTTTTTGGTATTTGTAAATGTGTTGTTGCTTATTGCTGGAAATTTTATGGAGCCTTCCAGTATTATTATGATATTGGCACCTCTTCTTTTCCCCGTAGCCATGACCCTTGGTATAGATCCTATTCATCTTGGTGTAATTATGACGGTTAATATGGAAGTGGGTATGCTTACTCCGCCAGTAGGTCTGAACCTCTTTGTAGCCTCAAGTATTACAGGACAGAGTATCGAAAGTGTTATCAAGGCTACAATACCATGGATGTTTGCTTTACTTGTAGGTCTCATCATTGTTACTTATGTTCCTTCGATATCTTTATTTTTACCAAAACTTATATACGGTGGGTAGTTCTCTTGAGCGGGGGTTATCCCCGCTTTTTAAATGAAATAAACTAAAAAGGTTAGTATACAAATTATAAGATAAATGGGCATGATGGTTTCGTAGAGTTGCCAAAAGTTTATATTCATTTTTTCTGTGATTTTTTGTCCTGCTAATTCCGAAATATTGTTGAAAATGCCCATTGAAACAAAGAGGGTAAAAGATACAACGAAACTGTATTTGTTTATATTGTAGCTACTCAATATGGAGTTATATATGGGATACAATATGAGGATGATCCCTAAGGGGTCTATTAACTCTTTCATGAAAAAGGCCACAATATATAAAATAATAATCATATAATATACTTCTGAAAAGGATAAGGTGAGATAGTTTATCACATCCTGATTTGCAAAATTATAGATATGGAAGAAGGTAACCAAAAAGATAAAGTAGACAATACCAGTTATTATTCCCGTTCTTGGCATTGATTGAAGCAAAGAGTCGATGAGGTTACTTAAAAATCTATTTTTATTATATAAAAAGGCAATAAAAAGGGAATATAAGAAGGATATGATGGCTACTATATCTATAGGGTATGATTTTATAAATATTAGAAAATATATTAACAACGCATTGCTGTAAATGGAAACTATAGAAAAGATATCTACTTGCCCTTTTGTAACATTTAGTTTGTTTTTAACAAAAAGATAGTATGAAATGATAATGAAAGGTACAGCAACTAAAAGGGAATAGATGATTGTAGTTTTCAAAGATATTTTCAAAAGTGATGCTATAATGATTATTGGTATTGAAACTGGCAAGATATAGTTTGCTGATGAAAGCAAAAAAATCGCCTTAATGTAATCTTTTTCAGTTTTAAATTCCTTAGGTGAAAAACTCTTTTCAAAACCGCTAAAAAATACCATACTTGTGGAGGATACTGTAATCGTAGGTAAGGAGAAAGCAAGAAACGAAATGAGATTATTCCCCAATAAACTAAAGATACTGCTCTTAAATCGATTTAAAAGTCCAGAATTGATTATGATATCTGAGCTTATTATAAAAAATGGTATTGCTGTAACCTCTGGTAAAAGTAGAACCTCCTGTAATTTTTCTGATAAAAGAAATATACCTTCGTCGTAGTTGAATTGAAGTACTGCTATGTAGGTAATAGAGATCGATAATAGAATAGTATTTAGGCTCAATCTAAATAATGAAAGTATGATAAGCCCTACAATAAATATAAAGTAAAATGTCATTTTTTATCGAACCTTAGTATTATTATTAATATTAAAAAGAGTATACTATAAAAAAGCTTGATATATGCCAATGTTAGAAAAAAAAGTACGACCATAATGACGGTTTCAAGTTTGGTTAGATCTACTTTAATAAGATTAACGTTTAGCCTGTAGCTTTTATCGATGAAGTAGGAATACACGATGACAAAAGATATAACAACAAGATAGATATAATCAACAAATTTAATATCATAGGATGTGAAATATCCTGATAATCGATTGATGCCAAACATAGTTATTGTAAAAAAAAATAAAGCTATTATAGCCCCATATTTTCTAACTCCTTTTGAATCTCTGCACTTAAATGATTATAAAATATCTGTTTATGTTTACGATAAAAATCTTCCCAAATCTTTTTTTCTGATGGGGAGAGTTCGTATATGACAACTTTGTTGTTTGATTTTAGTCTAAAGTAGTCAATGTAATTTAGATTCTGAGTGATGCTTTTTTCGAATTCTGTAGCCTTTTTCAAAGAGTCCTGAATAAGTGTTCGCTCATTTTGCGTCAAATTGTTCCAAAATTTTTTTGAGATCACAACAGCATACCCCAGATAACCATGGTTGGATAGTGTTATATATTTTTGATATTCATGAAGTTTTTGGGAATAGATATTATTAAAGGTATTTTCCTGACAATCGATGATTTTTTCTGCAAGGAGATGTTTTAGACTACTAAAAGGATAGGTGAATGGCAGGGCTCCTGCTAAAGAAAACTGTGAGTTGAGGATTTGGCTACCCATCGTTCTTACCCTTAGACCCTTTAAATCCTGGGGCGTTTTGATGAGTTTATCCCTGCAGGTGATCTGCTTGAACCCGTTTTCCCAAAAATCAAGTATTATTATTCCATGATTTTCAGCCTGTTTTTCTAATATATCTGTAATTCTTGATCTACAAAAAGATCTGAAATGATCTTCATCTGTAAAAAGAAATGGGATGTCAAAAACTTGAAAATCTCTTATCTTATCACTAAATTTTGAAAAGCTTGGGGCTGCCATTTGAACAATATTTTTTTCAAGGGCTCTTATAATCGGTATATCATCAAAAAGGATTCCGTTGGCGTAGATTAAAACTTTTATTTTCCCTTGTGATGTTTTCTCAAGATCTTTTTTAAAGTATTCCACAGCCATGCCTTTTGGACTATCTGGGCTTACAACATGGCTAAATCTTATCACTGTTTCAGCAAAGATTGATTGATAAAATATCAATAATATCAATATAATCTTAAACATTTTTTATTCTTGATAGTTTTCGATGAAAAGTTGCAGGGTCTATTTTTGCTATTTTACTTGCCTGCTGGATGTTGTTATTAGTCAGTGTAAGGAGTTTTTGGAGGTACTCTTTTTCAAAGTTTAATTTTGCTGTTTTGTAGTCTAGTAGTGTATTGTTTATCTCTGGATTACCTACTATATGATCTTTTATTATATCTTCCTTTAGTATATCCCCATCTGATAAGGCGACAGCTTTCTCTATCATGTTTTCAAGTTCTCGCACATTGCCAGGCCAGTTATGTGAAAAAAGCAGTTTCATAAATGTAGGGGATATTCTCATCTCTTTTTTCCCAAAAGCATTGCAATACTTTTTTACAAAGTATTCGGCAAGATAGGGTATGTCCTCTGTTCTTTCCCTTAAAGGAGGGATTTTTATTGTGATGACATTAATTCTATAATAAAGATCACTTCTAAATCTCTTTTCTTCAACTTCTTTTGCAAGGTCTCTATTAGTGGCGGATATTATACGTATATCTATATCGATTAGATCTGATGACCCTAATCTCTTTATATTTCTCTCCTGAATAACCCTGAGTAGCTTTGTTTGGAGGCTCAAAGAGGCTTCACCGATTTCATCCAAGAAGATTGTGCCATGGTTTGCTTCTTCAAAATACCCTTTTTTGGTTATGTCTGCGCCGGTAAAGGCACCTTTTTCGTAACCAAAGAAAAGGCTTTCTTCAAGAGTCTCTGGGATTGCTGCACAGTTTACAGCTAAAAAACGGTTTTTATTTCTATGGCTTAAATTGTGTATTGCCCTTGCTATAAGTTCTTTTCCAGTTCCTGATTCCCCTATGAGTAGTATGTTACTGTTTACGGTGGATATCTTTTTAATGATGCCAAGAAGATCCTCCATTTTTTTACTTTTGGCAATGATGTTTGAGATACCGTAGAGGTCATTTATATTTTTCTGGAGTATTTTTAGGTCTGTTTTTAATTTTGAATTTTCTATACCTTTTTTGATTTTGATCATCAGTTCATCTATATTATCAAAAGGTTTTGTTATGAAATCAAAGGCACCTTTTTTGACTGCATCTACAGCTGTCTCTATGCTGCCATAAGCGGTCATCATAATGAATGTTATGTCTGAAAAGTCTCTATTTATAATGTTTAATACCTCAAAACCTGAAAGCTCAGGCATCAGATTGTCACATATCACAAGATCTGGGTAGATCTTGTCTATTTTGTTTAAAGCTTCTAAGGGGGATCTGAATTTGAAAACTTCGTATTCACCAGCCAAAAATTCACCGAAGAACTCTAATGTGTATATTTCGTCATCTATTATAAATATCTTATCCAATGTGCTCACCTCTTAGTTTAGTTTATATAAGTGTTAGATTACTGTCAAGGCTGTTAATTTTTTATAATTATTTCAAACTCTGTGCCTTTTCCATATTCTGATGACACTTTAATATCCCATCCCATATCCCTTATAATGGCATTTGTTACCGATAAGCCCAATCCTGTACCCTTTCCGACTTCCTTAGTTGTAAAAAAAGGATCAAAGATCTTGTTTAGATGTTCTTTTTTTATTCCAGAACCTGTATCTTTTATCTTAACAGATCTATATTGGGCTGATTCTTCATAGGAAAGCTCAATAATGCCGTTTTCCTTCAAGGCGTCTAATGAGTTTGAAATGAGGTTTAGAAATACCTGATGCATTTTCCCTTTGCTAGCCTTTACTAATATAGGATATTTTAGATTGTTATTTATAGTTATTTTTTTCTTTTTTATAATGCTGCCAAAGATTTTAATTGCAAAGTTTACAGACTCTCTGAGATCAAACTCTTCATGTTTTTCTACCCCCTGTCTTGCATAATCTAAAAGGTTTTGGACTATGTTTTTGGTTTCTTTGCCGGCTTCTATAATGATATTTATAAGCTCTTTTTCCTTAGATCCTTCTTCGAACCGTTTGGAAAGAAGCTGGGATATGTTAAGTATTCCCACGAGGGGGTTATTTATCTCATGGGCAACGCCACCAGCTAATAAACCAAGAGCAGATAATTTTTCGGCCTGGATTAATTGGGCCTCTAAATCTTTTATTTTGCTTATGTCTCTAACAAGTTCTACACAGGCTGTGACATCCCCTTTTTCATCAAAGAGGGGTGCCCATATTACTTCGTATTGCCCTTTGTTACCTTTTAAAAAATCTACGGTGGATACACTGAAGCTTTTTTTAGACTCAAAAACCTGTTCGAACATACAAAAGGGGCATTTCTGTTGCCTTCCTGTAATCTTTTCATAGCAATATCCTGTTTGGATGTCAGGTAGTTTTTTTACAATATAGCTGTTAGCCCATAACAGTTGGTAATTTTTATCTATGAGGATAACTCCTTCATCTATTGACTCTACAATTCTCTGGAATTTTTCATGTTCCAATTGGAAAAGTTTTTGATATTTCTCTTTTTCATAGATAAATCTGTTTACGGTTATTTTTATCGTAAATAGTAGTATTAGGATTATAGTGCCAAATATCAGTGCAGAAAAGCCAATCTTAAGCTCTTTATCCATTAGACCAGAATAGTAATATTTAAATGGAGCATAAATATAGATATCAAGGCTATTGTAAAAGCTTGCACCTGTAACCGAATATTCGGAACCGCCACTTAATATGGAAAACTGTTTTTCTTTTTTGTTAATTATTTCGGGATAAAAATTGATGTACTCAGAGGAGTATGATATTGTACCATCTTTGTTTAAGATAAGTATATTTTCACCAAAAAGAAGGTTTGATAGGATCTCATCTAAGTTAACCAAAGAGATATAATGGGTATCTTCCTTCTTTATATGGATTGCTAAGTAGTTTTTATTGTTTATTTGGGTGACAAATACCTTATTTTTAAGTTGGTAGTTTATTATGTCAATATTTAGTGGTTCTGTTATATTTGTAAAAATGAGACCACCGTTGCTTATAATTATCAAATCGTTTTTAGTTTCAAAGGATTTAGATGATGAAATCTTATTTAAGAAGAGATCTTTTTGGGCCAGTTCCTCTTCAAGTTTGTTCAGAAGTTTTAAGATCGTTTTTTCTTGGGTTTTATATACAAATGACCTGAATTTTTCGTTGCTCTTTTTATCGACATACATCAGAGAACTGATGATTATAAATATAAGTATTGAAATAAGAATGATAAGTTCAAAGGGGTTAAGATTTTTGAGAAACTGCTTGATCATTGTTTAGTATCAGCCAAAGGCAACATCTAAGAACATCATGACAGCAAACCCCAGCATGGCACCAATGGTGGATAAATCGGTATCGCTGTCTCCGTGTTGGGCTTCAGGTATGAGTTCTTCAACAACCACATAGATCATGGCTCCAGCTGCAAAGGATAGCGCATAGGGTAGTAAGGGTTCGGCAATACTGACAGCGTAGGCACCAATTACAGCTGCAATCGGTTCAACTATTCCTGAGATCTGGCCATAAAAAAAAGCTTTTCTTTTGCTAAAGCCTTCTCTCATCAGGGGTATGGACACAGCAGCACCTTCAGGGAAGTTTTGTATCCCAATACCGACTGCTAAGGCAATGGCGCCACCTATAGAGGTGAAATTGGCTTGAGAATGAACAGAACCAAATGCTACACCTACTGCTAATCCTTCAGGGATGTTGTGTATTGTTATAGCCAAAACAAGTAGAATACTTCTCTGCAGGGATGTCTTTATCCCTTCAGCCTTTTCTATTTTTAGCCCTTGATGCAGATGGGGTATAAAGTTATCTATAGCAAGTAAAAAAGCACCTCCAGCCAAAAAGCCCATAACTGCAGGTATCCATGGTTTGTCGGAGTGTTTTTCTGCGAGTTCTATGGCTGGTGAAAGTAATGACCAAAAGCTTGCTGCAATCATCACGCCTGCAGCAAAGCCTAACATACTATTTAATATCTTTTTGTTGATCGATTTAAAAAGAAAAACCATTGATGCACCAGCAGCTGTCAAAAGCCAGGTAAAGATTCCAGCAAAAAGTGCTTGTATTATTCCATTTAAACCAAAAAAGATATCCATATTTTTTTATACTTACAAATGTATTTTTTTTCAATAGTCATTTAAAAAAATGTTGACAAATTTTGTAAACAATATTATTGCTTACTTTAGAGGTAAACAATGGTTTTAATAAAAAAAGAAGTTGATTACGCGATTAGAATAATTGCGTATTTATTAGGTAAGAACTGTTTGGTAAAAACTGAGGAGATCTCTGAGAGGCTTTATATTTCTTTTTCAAATACTATTAAAATTTTGCACAAATTGTCAAAATGTGGTATAATAGAAACTAAGACTGGCAAAAATGGTGGGGTTTTGTTGAGTAAAGGAGTTGAGGATTTGAGCATTTATTCTGTTTTAAAGTGTATGGGTTATGATTCTGAGATAAATGCTTGTGTTAATGTACCTGAATCATGCAAGTTAAATCCAATTTGTAATATTACCCATTTTTTCGCAGAACTTCAGTATGATCTTATAGATCGATTAAAAAGCAGGAAGATTAAGGATTTCATCTTTGATGATAAAGCACTACAAAAAATAGGAGGTTTTTATGAATGAGTACCAATACGATTACCAAACGGTAAAGGGTTTTATAATTTCCAGCCTATTTTGGGGCGTAGTGGGGCTTGTAATTGGTCTTCTTATCTCAGTCCAGATGTGGAATGCTGATTTTAACTTCGGAGAGTATTTTACGTTTGGAAGATTGAGGACGATCCACACTAACGTTTTGGCTTATGGTCTCGGTATAGGCGCTGAATTTGGTATTTTTTACTATTTAGTAATTAGGCTAACTAAAAGACCGCTTATCTTCCCAAAGCTTGCACGTTTTCACCTATGGCTGTTCAATATCGGTATAGCACTTGCGACATGGACACTTTTTATGGGGTATTCCCAGAATCTTGAATACGCTGAATTCGAATGGCCTATCGATATTGCCGTAGTGATTCTGTGGGTTATTTTTGCCATCAATGTGATGGGGACTATTTTCAAAAGAAAAGAAGAGGAGATGTATATATCCCTCTGGTTTATCATTGCTACCATTGTTACAGTAGCTATTCTTTATATAGTAAACAATCTTTCAATCCCAGCTACACTTTTCAAATCTTATCACCTTTTTGCTGGTGTTAATAGTGCAAATGTGGAATGGTGGTATGGCCATAATGCGGTTGGATTTTTGTTTACTACCCCAATTCTTGCAATGTTTTATTATTTCTTGCCTAAATCCACTGGGCTACCCATATACAGCCATAGACTTTCTATAATTTCTTTCTGGTCACTTATTTTTGCTTACCTCTGGACAGGAGCACACCACCTTGTTTACACGCCACTTCCTGATTGGATACAGACCTTAGGTATAGCGTTCACCCTTTTCTTAATAGTTCCATCATGGGGTTCTGTGGTTAATGGGTACTTTACAGTGGAAAGTGACTGGTCTGTGATGAAGAACAAGTATCTGACTAAATTCTTTATTGCAGGTATAACTTTTTATGGCTTACAGACTATTCAAGGCCCATCTCAGAGTATTAGAGTGATAAGTTCTTTAATTCACTATACCGACTGGGTACCAGGTCACGTTCATATGGGTACTATGGGTTGGGTGACAATGGTTGTATGTGCTTCTATTTATTATATCATTCCACATATCTATAAAACAGAGATTTACAGTGAAAAGATAGCCAACATACATTTCTGGATAGTGCTGATTGGCCAGCTTATGTTCTCCATTACTATGTGGATTACTGGTATTCAGCAGGGGGCTATGTGGAAAATGACAAACCCTGATGGTTCACTTAAGTATACATTTATTGAGACAGTTGTAGCAAATTATCCTTACTGGCAAATGAGAACAATCGCAGGTGTGATATTCGTAATTGGAATGCTTTTCTTCCTGTATAATGTATTTATGACTATTCAAAAGGGGAAGAAAGAGCTTGCAGCTAAACTCGCTGCGGCTAATGCTTAAGGAGGCTACTTATGTCCCATAACAAGAGTAAATTATATAGCAATGCCCTATTGTTTACAGTGGTTGCGGCGATAACAGTACTTATAGGTACTTTTGTTACCATGTTTTATCCAATGATGAGGGATGAAATGCACCCCAAATTGGAAAGTCTACAGCCTTTTACCCCTCTACAACTTGCTGGTAGAGATGTGTATATGAGAGAAGGTTGCATGAACTGTCATACCCAGACAGTTAGACCATTGAAAGCGGATGTACTTAGGTATGGTGATTATTCCAAGGCTGGTGAGTTTTTCTATGATAGACCACACCTTTGGGGGTCTAAGAGAACAGGTCCAGATCTTGCAAGGATAGGTGGTAAATACCCAGATGATTGGCATTATCAACATATGGCTAACCCGCAAGCTTTTTATGAAAAATCTAATATGCCAAAATACGATTTCTTATCGAAAAAAAAGATCGATATAGATAAGACTGTAGCTGGTTTAAAGGTTTTGGGTATTCAGTACAAACCTGAGGAGATCGAAGCTTTAAAAACAAAGAATGAAATGGATGCCATAGTGGCTTATCTTCAGCAGCTTGGTACTTCTATAGCTAAAAAACAGGTTATCATTGTAGACGAAAAAACAGTAGAGGAAAAGAGCCCATTAGCTGGTAAAGCAGAAGCAGTGGCTGAAGGGCAAAGGCTTTACAAGATCGAGTGTGTGGGTTGTCACGGGAAGAATGCAGAAGGGAATATAGGTACTGCATTCGCTGATTCAACAAGAACAGATAAAGAGCTCTTTCTGGTAATTGCGAACGGAGTCGAAGGTGCAATGCCCGGATATGCTAATCAGTTTAGTAGGGAGAAGATCTGGGCAATGGTTGAATATGCTAAGTCTTTGAAAAAGCAATAGGGGGTAAAATATGGCTGAGTACAAAGAGGAGTTTGATGATTTCTCAAAATTTGAGAAAGAGGATACAAAAAACGAGATACCTGCTGGTTGGTTGATATTTAGTATAATCTTAACAATTTTTTGTATCTATTATATTTATGCTTATACTCCGGCTTTTACGGGTTGGAGCCAAGAAAAGGTATTTCAGGAAACAATGAAAAAATAACTCTAATTAAGGGTAGGCAATAGATGCCTACCCTTTAGTCTAAGAAGGTGATGATATGGCATGGGATCATATAATGCTTATTATTTTTGGATTTTTTTTAGTATTTTTGATGTTAGGTGCTATAATCTACTACTATCTACCTCATAGAAAAGAAAAAGTGGAAAAGGCAAAGTATGATATGTTAAAGGATGAGGATGAGTAGTAACTACCAACAAAAAAGAAAAGTTGTAAGGATAATCCTCATTTCTTTGAGTTTGATTATACCTTTTGTTAAGATCAATGGGAATAGTCTCTTAAGGTTTGATATTGGTGAACTTATACTTTATCTGTTTGGTTATCCTATACCAATAAAAAATTTCTTTTTTGTGTTGCTTGCAACACTTTTTGTTACATTTCTCTTTGTAACAATGACTTTGGTTTATGGAAGGATTTGGTGTGGATGGTTGTGCCCCCAGTCGGTGAGCATGGAGGTAACAGCTTTCGTCGATAAACTTAAAAAAGGGCAATTGGCGAAAAAGGGGATTAATCTCGTCTGGCTTTGGTTTATAAGTTTTGTGGTTGCATTAGATATGGTCTTTTATTTTGTTGATCCATATAAATTTTTTAATAGTTTGATCTTCAAAGGGTATATTCATCCTGTTACCCTTGGTTTCATTGTTGTGCTTACTATCTTAGTTTTTTTAGATCTATATTTAGTTAGATACAGGTTTTGTGCAACTATATGTCCCTACTCCATGATACAATCTGTGCTCTACGATGATCATACGTTAGCTGTATATATGATACCGGAAACTAAGGATAAATGTATCAACTGTTTGGCATGTGTAAAAGTTTGTTCAACTGGTATTGACATAAGAAAGGGGTTGAATTCAGCCTGTATAAATTGTGCAAAGTGTATAGATGCTTGTCAAAAGGTTATGGAGAAATGGGGTGGCAGATCCCTTTTTGCATACCTTTTTGGACCTAATAACAATCCAAATCTATCAAGACCTACAGTTTTAATAAGTGGTGCTGTGACGTTGGTTTTTCTAATTGTGACAGTCGTCTCAGCTTTGAATATCAAAAGCTATTCCGTTGAGTTTATGACCAATCCAAAATTTTATCCAAGATACACAGCTGATGAGGCTGTAAACGGTTTTCAGTTAATGTTGGAGAATTTGGGTGCAAAGGAAAAATCATTCAGGATAGAGTTGGCTTCCCAGCTACCTGTTAAAATTGAACCAGATAAAGTTTTTGTGGTTGGATCTAAAGAGAAGATTGTGGAAAATGTTTTTATAAAATTCCCCAGAGAGATAGCAGAAAAAAATCAATTGATAAATCTAACTGTTTTTATAATAGATGAAAAAGGTAGTAAAATTGAAAAAAAAATAACATTTAGAAAACCTTTTGCAAAAAGGAACGGAGTGGTGAAATGAGATTGATGGTAGCTCTTATAATTGTGGGGCTGTTACTTTTATATAGCACTTTCTATTTTGGTGCAATCTATTTTGATGGTAAGGTTGAGAAAAATACCTATGAAGCTGCGATCAACTATGACAAACATAAGAAACTGATCTCAGATATAAAATTGGATTTATCTGTGGAAAAAATCAGTTATAATAATGGTATATGGAATATAACCGGTGAGATTAGGGGCAAAAGTGGTTTTAGTATTAAATCTTTACAAGTGGATTCGCCATCAAAAAAGGTAGAGATTGTTCAGAAAGTTGAGCTTAGTAATAACAATTTTAATATCAGATTGGATAAAGTTAGCGAGGGTAATTATGTTATAGTTGCTCAACTATTCATTGATAACGAATCTGTGAGGCTTGAAAAGCCTATTTACTTAAAAAATATGTGAGGTGTGCTATGAGGTTAGGTACTATTATTATGATACTTTCGATAATAACAATGATGTTTATTCCGCTCTTTTTGGCAATGAAGTTTTAATATGTCATCTCTGTACATTCTTGTGCCAATCAGCCTTTTGTTAGGTGGATTGGCACTTTATTTCTTTTTTTGGGCGTTGAAAAGAAAGCAGTTTGATGATACTGAAGGGATAAAATATAGAATACTCCACGATGACGACGAAGAATGATCTTTTGATTGAATGCAGTCATTGTCTTTTAAAAATAAAAAGAAATACTGCCATCTTGGAAAAAGATGAAGATGGTGTTGAGAGGTATTTTTGTTGTACAGGGTGCCATTCTGTTTATCATTTTGTAAAGACAGGTGGTCTGGAAAGGTTTTACTCTATAAGGAAGGGTTATAGTCCCGGAAGTATAAAGAAGGTACAGGTTAGAGAGGAGCTGTTTAAAGATGATTTAAGGCTTATTGAAAAAGGGATGTATTTAATTAGTTTTTTTATATCTGATATTAGATGTGCTGCTTGTATATGGTTGATAGAAAATAGCTTAAAAAAGTTAGATGGTATAAAGTATGTCAGGGTGAATTATGCTACCCATAAAATGACTGTTGAATATGAAAGTGAAAAGATAGCATTACAGAGGATACTGGATACAGTTACTAATTTGGGCTATTGTCCTGTACCAACTATTTTGTCCTCCACCTCAGATCTTTTGGAGCGGGAAAAAAAAGAATATTTTGTTAGGTTTGCTGTAGCATCATTTTTTGCGATGCAGTTGATGCTTTACAGTATAGCCCTTTATGCTGGATATTTTCAGGGTATTGATAAGAGTTTGAAGTTTTTATTTTCTTTTTTAAGCTTTTTGTTGGCTACTCCGGTGATCTTTTATTCCGGGAAACCTTTTATAATAAATTCCATTAAATCCCTTAAAAATAGGGTTTTGAGTATGGATATACTTGTTTCCTTGGGGACTTTATCGGCTTACTTTTATAGTATTTTTGCACTTTTTACAGAAAGAGAAATATATTTTGACTCGGTTGCTATGATTATCACATTGATACTTTTAGGCAGATTTATAGAATCTTCGATTAAGCTTAAAGGTTCAAAAGAGCTTTTGATATTAAGATCTTTACAACCAAGACAGGTAAAAAAGCTGAATCAAATACCCACTGATCTCAATAATGTAGAACCTATAGTGGAGCGTGTGGAAAATATAAAGGCTGGTGATCTTATTGTGGTTTATGAACAGGAGATTATACCACTTGACGGTGAAGTTGTGATGGGTTCTGCTGAAGTGGATGAGTCTGCTTTAACCGGTGAGAGTATGCCCTTTGAAAAGAAAAAGGGTACAATTGTTTTCTCCGGAACAAAAGTTATATCTGGTGTAATTGTTGTTTCTGTTTTGGGGGATTATAAGAATTCTGTTTTGTCTAAGATTGTTGATGCCCTTGATTCAGCACAAAATACAGAATTTAAGACTAAACGCTATGTAGATAAGGTCATATCCATTTTTGTCCCCTCTGTAATAGCTATATCTTTAGCTACTTTTCTATACTGGTTCTTTTCTAATGGTGATATAACTGATGGTCTGATAAAAGCTGTATCTGTTTTAGTGATATCATGTCCATGTGCCTTGGGGATTGCTACACCCTTAGCCCTTATGATTGCTACAAGTGTTTCATTAAAAGAGGGGATTGTTATAAAAAATGGTGATATTCTCGAGAATATGAAAGAGGTAAAAAATATATTCTTTGATAAAACAGGAACTCTGACAGAAGGGGTATTAAAAGTTTCCATGATATATCCTATAGATATCCCAGAAAAAGAACTCATTCGGATAGTTGCTTCTGTTGAGAAAAACTCAAGACATCCCGTAGCAAAGGCCATATTGGATATCTGTTTTGATGAGTTATATGAGCTAAAAGAGTATAAAGAGGTACCTGGTATAGGGATTTACGCCAAGATAACTCCTGACATTGAAGTTGTGGTGGGGAATGAAAAAATTGTTTCATACTTTAATCTAAAATCACTGACTTTAGCTATACCTGAAGAATGTAAAAATGATATTCAGGTCTGTGTATATATCGATGGGACATTCAAGGGGATGATTTTTCTTAGGGATCATCTTAAAAAAGAAGTTCCGACCCTTTTTATGAAATGGAAAAATCATGGATTCAGCATAGAAGTACTCACTGGAGATAATGAGAGATCAGCGAAAAAAGTCTTAGAGCCTATATTAGGTTATGCTACTATAAAAGCACAACTTTCACCCTTTCAAAAAGGGGAGAGGATTGAAGCTTTGGAGTTAAGTGGTGTAAAGACTATGTTTGTAGGGGATGGTCTAAACGATTCTATATCTATTAAAAAAGCGTCTGTGGGGATTGCTATGGGTAGTGGGTCTGAACTGGCAATAGAGACTTCAGATGCGGTGATATTGAATAATAGTCTGTTTAGTGTTGATAAGTTTATATCCATATCGAAAAAGACATTAAAAGTAATCAAAGAGAACCTTTTTTGGGCGTTTATCTACAATATAATTATGATCCCGTTGGCAGCCACGGGTTATATTCATCCTATAATCTCTGCTGTATTTATGAGTGTGAGCTCAATTATTGTTGTATTAAACTCGTTAAGATTAAAAAGAATTTAAACTGTTTTGTCCTTACCCATTAAATTTTTATAGATAAATTCATCAAAATATTGTATAGTTATTGTAAATAAACTCAAAAGTAAGGGGTAGATGGCAAACGAAGGGATCTTAGAACAGATAAGTAAGCGCATGGATATATTTGTACCGCTTGCAGTCATAGGTATCTTACTTGTGATGATACTGCCGGTGCATCCTTTTATTCTTGATATATTACTCACTATAAGTATTAGTATCTCTGTTATTATCCTTTTTGTTTCAATCTATGTTGAGGATACGCTCGACTTTTCTACTTTTCCATCGATTCTGCTGATAGTAACACTGTTTAGACTTGCGTTAAACATAGCTACCACAAGAAGAATATTGCTCTTTGGGGCTGAGGGAGAAGATGCTGCGGGTAGTGTTATAATGGCTTTTGGCCAATTTGTTGTTGGTGGGGATTTTGTAGTGGGGATGATAATTTTTATTATCCTGGTGATTATCAATTTTGTTGTTATTACAAAGGGTTCTGGTAGAGTTGCAGAGGTGGCTGCAAGGTTCACCCTTGATGCAATGCCCGGTAAGCAGATGAGTATTGATGCAGATCTAAATGCTGGTATCATTGATGACAAAACAGCCAGAAAATTAAGAGCTGATTTACAGAAAAAGGCGGATTTTTACGGAGCAATGGATGGTGCCAGTAAGTTTGTGAGGGGTGATGCTGTTGCAGGGTTACTCATTACTTTTATAAACATTATAGCTGGTTTAATTATAGGGGTAGTAAAGTTTGATATGCCGGTGGCGGAGGCTGCAAAGAGGTTTACCATTCTTACGGTAGGAGATGGTTTGGTTAGTCAGATACCTGCTTTGATTGTTTCTACTGCAGCTGGTATAATCGTTACCAGGTCAGGTGAAGACAAAGAGCTAAATCTTAATCTCGTTGAACAGATGTTTAGAAGCTATAAGGTATTAAGATTATCAGGTTATATTTTGATTTTCTTAGGGCTTATACCAGGTTTACCAAAATTGTCATTTTTTATTATTGGAGGCATTCTTATTGCCATTAGCTATTCAATCGGTAGGGGGGAAGTTGTTACCAAAAAGGCTGAGGAAAAGAAAGAGGAAGCTGCTACCACATCTGACGAGGAGGATGTTAAAAGTCTCTTGGAGATGGATGTGATGGAGCTTGAGATAGGGTTTAATCTTATATCTTTAGTAGATCCCGCACAGGGGGGGACCCTTCTAAACAGAATAAAATCTGTTAGAAGACAGATGGCCCTTGAGATGGGTTTTATAGTTCCACCTATTAGGATCAGAGATAACCTTCAATTGGATTCAAATGGGTATGTTATTCTTATAAAGGGTGTAAAGGTAGTCAGTGGTTCTGTAATGGTGGGTAAGTATCTTGCTATGTCGTCAGGAGGTAATCTGGATCAGTTGACAGGCATACCTACTAAGGAGCCGGCTTTTGGTATAGATGCAAAATGGATTGATGAAGATGAAAAGGAAAGGGCAGTTTTGGAAGGGTTTACGGTGGTCGATCCCACAACGGTTATAGTTACCCATCTAACTGAGATTATAAAATCGTATGCCCATGAGATAGTTGGTAGACAGGAGTTGCAGGAATTACTTGATAAGGTTAAGGAAAAGTCTCCGAAATTGGTGGATGATCTTATTCCTAATATTCTTGATTTGGGTTCTGTGCATAGGGTTATTCTTAATCTGCTCAAGGAAAAAGTTTCTATAAGAAATTTACCCACTATATTAGAAACGTTAGCGACCTATGGCGTTCAAAATAAAGATGTGGACTTACTGACAGAAAGAGTAAGATATGTTTTAAGAAGACAGATAACAGAATCTATTTTGGCAGCTGATGGTGTGTTGTATCTTTTTACCTTAAATTCGAGTATAGAGCAGTTCTTAGCTAAGAATATACAGATGACTGAGGATGGAAGAGAGATTGTTATGGATCCATCCATTGCCCAGAAGATTCTCTCTGCTGTTATATCAAAAGTGGATGAGATTGTTGCAAAAGGGATACCTGCCAATCTTGTGATTTCACCTCCGATTAGGCTTGCTTTTAGAAGATTTGTGGAAAAATTTGTTAAAAACATAAATGTTATTTCCCATAATGAGATAGCAGATGGTGTCAGGATTGAATCCTTAGGTTCATTGGAGATTGAATTATGAAGATAAAAAAGTACGAAGTCTATGATATGAAGGATGCTTTGGCGTTGATAAAGAAAGAATTAGGGCCAGACGCTGTTATATTATCTACCAGAAAGATTAATAAGCCCAGTGGGTATGGTATATTTTCCAAGCCTATGATTGAAGTAACAGCAGCCATAGACTACGATACCAAAAAGGAGTACAAATTACCTCCAAAATTTACAGAGATGGAGAGGGAAAAATCTGTTGATAATACAGATAAGATAGCTGAGATAATCAATAGTCTGGGTCTCAATAAGTTTGAAGCTTTGGTTAACGATGTGTTGGATATCAAAAAACAGATTATGGAGATGAAATCTGTAATATCTGAAAATGTAGCTACGGATATAGAACCTCACCTTAAGGAGATCTATCAGATTTTGGTGAAAAACGGTGTGGATGATATGATAGTTTACAAGTTTTTAAAGCGTGTAGAAAACAGGGTTCCAGCTACTTATGGAAAAATGCAGATTAAAAATATTATAACCCAGCTTTTATCTGAACTGATTCCAGTTGAAAAAGACTATTTTTCCAGTATAAAGCAAAAAGTGTTAGCGTTAGTTGGTCCTACAGGGGTGGGGAAAACTACTACGATTGCAAAGATAGCTGCTAATCTTGCTCTGAAACTACAAAAAAAAGTTTGCCTCATATCGATAGATACCTTTAGAATTGGCGCTGTGGAACAGTTGAAAACTTATTCAGAGATTATCGATGTTCCCCTCTTCGTAGCATCTAGCCCCACAGACCTTGAGGAGATTGTTAATGATATCAGACATTACGATTACATTTTGCTCGACTCCATGGGTAGGAGTCAGTTTGATAGTGAGCAGATTCTCGAATTGAAAAAGTTTTTAGAGGTGAGTCCGTATATAACAGTAGCGCTCGTAATGTCGATGAGTAGTAATCATGTTGAGATGTATGATATTTATGATAGATATGCCAAGCTTATGCCAAACTATATAATATTCACAAAGTTAGATGAAACCCGTTTTTTCGGGCCACTTATTAATGTTCCATTGATCAAAAAGGTTCCTATTATGCTGCTCTCTACAGGGCAAAATGTTCCCGATGACATGGAGATACCAGATGGCAAAAAGATTGCTAAGTCTGTTTTAAACGAAATACCTGTTCAATGGAGAGATTAATTTATGGATCAGGCACAAAATTTAAGAAAAATAGCTTGGGGACTAAGAAGGAAGTCGATATATATATCTATTTCAAGTGGTAAAGGGGGAGTAGGAAAGACCAATTTTGCGGTTAATATCTCCTACCTTTTAGCCCAAATGGGGAAAAAAGTTCTTTTGTTAGATGCTGACTTAGGTCTTGCAAATGTTGATATAATTCTTAATCTTAATGTTAAAAGTAACATAAAGGATTTTTTGGGAGGGGATATAGATGCAGATGAGTTGGTGGTTGAATCGGGGTACGGATTTGATGTGGTACCTGCTTCCAGTGGCTTCGTAAGCCTGACAAAGCTTAAAGAGAGTGACTACGATAGACTTGCAGATCTATTTGTTAAGTTTGATAGTAGGTATGACTATATCATTTTTGATACGGGTGCAGGAATAGGTGAAAATGTGATAAAATTTGCCTCAATTTCAGATATTCTTGTAGTAATTACTCAGCCAGAGCCCACAGCTGTGACCGATGCTTATGCTTTTATAAAGGTGGTTAATAGAGAGTTTAATATAAAAAGACCTTATCTCGTTGTGAATAGATCTAAAACAAAAGAGGATGGACAAAATATTTACGAAAACCTTAAACAGGTATTAAAAAAATTTTTAAATATAGAACTTGAACTTTTAGGTGTTTTAAGGGATTGTCAGGAACTTATATCATCTGTAAAGGAGCAGAAACCTATAGCAGCTCTCAATCCTGCCTCAACTTACATAAAGGATCTTTTGGTTATAGCTAAAAAAATAACCAACATGAATGTAGAAAGAAACGGTGATGTTGATATTATAAATATCTTCAGGAGGAGCTTATGAAGGGCATTCATCAGTATTTGGCTCTTCTAATTGCATCTATTATATTTTTAATTTCCTTTACTTTTAAGTTTCTTTTAGATATTATTAGTGTGGGGCTTATATTTAGAGACTTTGTTATGTTTTTAGGGATATATTGGGTTACAAAAAGTATACTTTCAAAGGTAGAGGTTATATTTGTTTTGAGTAAAAAGGTGAGTGGTGAATGAGCTTGTCCACCTATCATGGTAGCCTGGATAAGGTAGAACAGGAAGAGATAATTAAAGAGTTTTTACCCAAGATAAAGTCATGGGTGGTAAAGATCAGTAGTAGATTGCCGTCAAATGTGGATAATGATGATCTTTATTCTGCAGCCTGTATGGGGCTGGTTGAGGCACTACAAAAATTTGATAAAGGCAGAAATACAGATTTTAATACATATGCAGAAAGGAGAATTAAGGGGGCTATCCTTGATGCTCTAAGGCAAATGGACTTTTTGCCCAGAAATGTAAGGACCAAGTTGAAGCAATTTGAGGAGAAGCTAAACGAATTAACAACAAAGCTCGGTAGAAAACCGACTTCTGATGAACTAGTTAATTTTACCGGTTTATCCTTTGATGATGTTTATAATTTTTTAAATCTTATGGAATCAGGGCAGATGGCAAGTCTTGATTCAACCATTGATGAAGATGGTGATCTGTCTTTAATGGATACAATAAGATCCGTTATCGATGGTCCTGAAGATGTTGTGAGTAGAGAACAATTGATTAGCAAACTGGGTGAAGTTATAGAGAGTTTGCCCCAAAAGGAGAGACTTGTTATTACCCTTTATTATTATGAGGATCTTACAATGAAAGAGATTGGGTCAGTGCTTGAAATCTCAGAATCAAGAGTATCCCAGATACATTCTGAAGCGTTAAAAAAGATTAAGAAGAAAATCAAGGGGGTTGTATGAGTATAAAAGTTTTAGTTGTTGATGATTCTGCTTTCATGAGGAAAGCAATAGAAAATATGATCAAGAAGGATCCAAATATAGAGGTTATAGGTTTTGCAAGGAATGGTTTAGAAGCAATTGATATGGTTCAAAAACTTAAGCCTGATATTGTTACATTGGATGTTGAAATGCCCCAGATGGATGGATTAACTGCACTAAGAAAAATCATGGAGATTTCCAGTGTTCCTGTTATTATGGTAAGTTCCCTTACCACTGAAGGTGCGGAAGCTACTTTGAAAGCTTTAGAGATTGGGGCTGTCGATTTTATACCAAAGGATAAATCTTTTGCAAGTTTAGGTATCATGAAGATCGAGGACCAGTTGATTGAAAAGATTAAAACTTTTGCTGGCAGGAAGATTATTGCAAGAGCGCCAATATCTAGACCTATGGTTACTCCTCCTACACAGGTCCCTCCAATTCAGAAGAAACCTGGTCTCATAAATGGGGGTAAAAAAGTTGTAGCAATTGGCACATCTACCGGTGGGCCCCAATCTCTACAGAAGGTTATCCCAAAACTTACAAAGGATCTTAATAGACCAGTTCTTGTTGTTCAACATATGCCACCAAATTTTACCAAGTCACTGGCGAATAGGTTAAATTCTATGAGTCAACTTGAGGTTATAGAGGTTGAAGGGAAAGAGAAGCTTGATCCTAATATTGTTTATATTGCAAAAGGGGGATTTCATCTAAAGATTAAAAAAGTTGGGTCGAATTACTATATTGAGACTACTTCTGAACCGTCGAATGTATTGCATATTCCAAGTGTTGATGTGATGACTGCATCTATAGCTGAGAACTTTGGAAGGGATGCTTTGGGGGTTATTATGACCGGTATGGGAAGCGATGGTTTGATAGGACTTAAAAAGTTAAAAGAAAAAGGGGGTGCTATCATAGCTCAGGATAAGGATAGCTGTGTTGTGTATGGTATGCCAAGAGCTGTTGTAGAAGCTGGTATAGCAGATGAAGTGGTCCCTTTGGAGGATATAGCAGATTATATTGTTAAATACTGTAAGTGATTGTATTTTAATAAATAAAAGAGGTATCTATGGCTGATATTTTAAGCCAGGAAGAGATTGATGCTCTGTTATCCACGGTTGCAGATACTGGTCTTAAAGATGAGGCGTTTGCACCAGAGGTGGATTTTGTTCCTAAGAAGATTTCTGTTTATGATTTTAGGAGACCTGACAGAGTATCAAAAGAGCAGATAAGATCCATAAGGAACTTACACGATAAATTTGCAAGGAATTTCAGTTCATCACTATCAAATTTTCTAAGGACGATCACAGATGTCAATCTCGTTAGCGTGGATCAGATGACCTACGGTGAGTTTTTAATGTCACTGCCTGATCCTACAAATTTTAACATAATTAGTCTTATTCCTTTGGATGGTAGTGCTGTGTTGGAGATAAACCCTTCCCTTGTATTCCCTATAGTCGATAAGCTGTTGGGTGGTCCAGGTTTACCTATGTATAAGGTCAGAGAGTTAACCGCTCTTGAACAACACATAATGGAAAGTATTATATATTTGATTCTAAAAGAGTTAGAAGATACCTGGAAGCAGGTTTTACCCAATATAAAATTTAGAAAGGAAATAACTGAAAATAGCCCTCAGGTTGTACAGATTGTAGCCCAGAATGAAGTAGTTATTTTGGTGGTATTCGAAGTTAAATTTTCTGATGTCTCCGGTATGATAAACCTATGCTTACCTGCTGTGGTCTTAGAACCGGTTTTAGGAAAGATAAGTTCTCAGGATTGGCTTGTAGGAGCTAAAAAAGCAAAAAGTAGTGATTTTGTAAATAGGATTCTCGATATTCTTATGGATGCTGTTGTACCTGTAAGACTTGAAATTGAACCGATCAGTCTTACTGTGGGAGAAGTGCTGGATCTTAATATTTCCGATACGATAGTTTTCGATCATAAAGTTGACAAAGATGTGATTTTGAGAGTGAATAACCTTGCTAAGTTTGAGACGGAGATGGGTATTGTAGGAGTAAAAAAAGGTGCTTTGATAAAGAAAATATGTGAGGAGAGAGAAAGTGTTGAAGCCATTGAAACACAGCAGTGAGATAGAAGAGTTTATTGAGTTATTTAAAGAGGTTCTAACTAACAGTTTTAATTCTTTACTTGGTAAAAGTTTCCAGTTTAGTGTGGATGCAGTAAACGAAGGTGAGTTAAACGATATAGCTCTTGAGTATATGGGGCAAACACTAGTAAACCTTAAGGAGAGTTTGTTTGATATAATAGGGGGTATGTTGTTTGAAACAAAAGCTATTACAGGTCTTGCGGACTTGATGATGATGGGTTCAGGTGAGGGGGTAAGTGAGTTAAACGAAGAGCTAAAAGATGCCATAAAGGAGCTACTTAATCAATCTATTTCAGCTATAAATATCCCCTTTAATGATAAATTTAAAAAGAAGGTTGCTTTTACAGTCATTTCTGTTGAGCCTTTAATGGATACATCCAGTTATATTGGTAATCTTATAATTTTTGATATATCTGGGGTTTTTGATGGAAGTAATATAAAGTTTAAGGTGTTTTTCTCAAATAAGCTTAAAAATCTTTTGGTTGAGGAAGAGGAGGATGATTTCGATTTCCCACAGGAACTTACTGCGGTAAACCCTTTGCCGAAGGAAAAGAAGCAGCAAGGTGGTAGAAATATAGATCTTTTGATGGATGTGGAGGTACCTGTCAGTATTAGAATAGGTTCAACAAGGATGTTTTTAAAAGATATAGTTAGTCTTAGTCCAGGAAACATTGTGGAACTTGATGAGTATGCGGAGGAGCCTGTTGTTGTTATGGTTAATAATAAGCCAATAGCAAAAGGTGAAGTGGTTATTGTGGATGGTTATTTTGGTGTTAGAATCAAGGAGATCATAAGCAGAGAAGAGAGGATAAAGAGACTTAGGGATTAGATTTTGGTCTATATTTTTGGTAAAGTAAGTATTGACATAATATAGCTATATAAATTATAATGTGAGTATGTATGAAACCAGGAGGCATTGAATGGCTTATGAACATGTGATTATTACTGTAGATGATTCATCCACAATGCGTAGGATCATTAAAAATACCCTGCAAAAATTGGGTTTTAACAATATTCTGGAAGCTGGTAATGGGATTGAAGGGCTTGATGTTCTTGCTAAGAACAAGATAGATCTTGTAATTACAGACTGGAATATGCCTGAAATGGATGGTTTGACTTTTGTAAAAGCCATCAGGGCTAAGCCGGAATATAAAGAGCTTCCTATTTTAATGGTTACTACAGAAGCTGCCAAGGAGGATATACTTACGGCGCTTAGAAGTGGTGTTAATAACTATATTGTAAAGCCTTTTACCCCTGAAACACTGCAGGAGAAAGTATTTAAACTTTTAGGGCTTTAAAATGTATGAAGTCAAAGATCTATCAGAATTGATAGAGATTGCAAAGAAGATAAATAGTGGTGAATACGATCTCACAGCCATTTCAATAGATCCAAACCATGAGCTTTTTGAGGTTGTTCAATTTTTTAATGAATCCATAAAAAAGATAACAACAGCTAGGGATGTTGTCGAAGACAGTTACGAAGACCTTCCAGCTTTTGAGAGGGTTTTAAGGGATATCGTTAAAGACACCAAAAATGCCTCAGAAAAGATATTGAATTTGACAGATAGCGTAAACTTTAATATAAGTGAGATTAAGGATAATATATCGCTATTAAAGGAATCTATAAAGAAAGAGGATTTTTCAAAAGCATTAGGTATTGTTGATAGGCTTTTGGACAAAGCTGTGGAGGGGCAGGATATCTCCTTTGATATGATCTCTGCTCTCGAATTTCAGGATATCAATAAACAGAAAATAGACAAAATTATCAAGGTAGTGAGGGACCTGGAGAAGAAGTTAAGTGATCTCATAATAAAATTTGGTCTCAAACATAACAAGATAGATGTTGATACCCTTAATAGATTGGGAGAAAAGGATAGTATATTAAGCGATCAGGATTTGGTTAATCAGCTATTAAAAGAATTTGGTCTATAGGAGGCTATTATGGCTCATGGTGAAATGGATGATTTGATTCAAGATTTCATATTGGAGTCATCCGAAATCCTTGAACAGTTGGATCAGGATCTGGTGGAGTTGGAGCATAGAAAAAGTGACCTTGAGCTTTTAAACAAAATATTTAGAGCTGCGCATACAATAAAGGGGTCATCATCTTTCTTAGGTTTTGACAAAATGAGTACAGTCACTCATCATGCGGAAGAGATATTGAATAAGCTTAGAAAAGGGGAGATGATCGTTGTTCCTGAAATAATGGATATTTTACTTGAGTTTGTTGATGTGGTTAAAAGAATATTGGATGATATTAGAAATGGCAGGGATTCTGTAGATATAGATGGTATAGTAAAGAAATTAAAACTAGCCAATGAAGGGAGAATAAATGTTACATCTGCTTCTGGAAATGCCGAGAAGAAGCAACCTCCGGTTGAGGGGAAAGATGATGGTGAGGGGGCTAATCTAAAAAAAGCCACAAAAGCGATAGAGCAGACCATAAGAGTTGATGTGTCAAGGTTGGATTCTCTGATGAATTTAGTGGGGGAGCTTGTACTTAGCAGAAACAGGATTGCTCAGATATCCTCTGAGTTGGAGAGGAAGTTTGAGGGTGATTATTTGGTTGAGCAGCTACTGGAGACGACATCCCAGATAGGCTTGATTACCACAGAACTTCAGCTTGCAGTTATGAAAACTCGAATGGTACCGATTGGCAAAGTATTTAATAAATTTCCCCGTATGATCAGAGATCTTGCAAGGGATTTGAAAAAGGATGTGGATCTAATAATTACAGGTGAAGATACAGAGCTTGATAAATCTGTGGTGGAGGAGATTGGTGATCCCTTGGTGCATATGATAAGAAATGCGGTGGACCATGGTGTGGAAAGCCCAGAAGAAAGGATAAAAAAAGGTAAGCCTGCTAAAGGGAAAGTTCATTTAGCTGCTTATCACGAGGGGAATCATATAGTAATTGAGATCTCTGATGATGGTAAAGGGATGGATCCAGAGAAGCTTAAGAAAAAAGCTATTGAAAAGAAAATAATCACCGCGGAAGAAGCAAAAGGGATGAGTAAGGAGGAGGCCTTTGGGCTTATTTTTAAACCTGGTTTTTCTACAGCAGAAAAAGTTACTGGTGTTTCTGGTCGTGGTGTTGGCATGGATGTAGTAAAAACCAATATAGAAAAGTTGAACGGTATCATAATGATAGATTCTGAGGTGGGGAAGGGTTCTACCTTTAAGTTAAAATTACCTCTGACACTTGCAATCATTCAGGCATTGCTTGTAGAGGTTTCAGGAGAGGTTTTTGCAATACCGCTTGTTTCTGTAATCGAGACTGTCAGAATAAATGAAAAAGAGATTCACAATTTTGAAGGTCGTGAAGTTTTAAAGCTTAGAGATTCTGTTTTGTCTTTGGTGAGGCTTGATGATGTGTTTGCTCTTGAGGGGTCTTTCTCTCAGGATCTCTATGTGGTTGTGGTTGCCCTTGCTGAAAAAAGGATCGGTTTGGTGGTTGATAGGCTTGTTGGGCAGGAGGAGATCGTTATTAAGTCGCTCGGTGAGTATCTTAGCGGTAATGTGGGTATTGCTGGTGCAACTATAATGGGTGATGGTAAAGTTAGGTTGATACTGGATGTCTCTGGTATTATGGAGATTGCCTCCAAGATGCCAAAGAAAAATAAAAGGGCTAAGGGGTTAAAGGCTGTTTCTACTAATTCTAATGCTATTAATGCCTTGATTGTTGATGACTCTACGACTGACAGAAAGATTATGAAAAGGTTATTAAGCTCTTCTGGGTGGATCAATTGTATTGAGGTTACCAATCCCCATGATGCTATAACTGCTGCTCAGGATCTCAATATTGATCTTGTAATAACGGATGTTATGATGCCAGATATAGATGGATTTGAGCTTGCAAGGATTTTAAGGGAAAGAGGATTTGAAAAACCTATAATTGCTGTGTCAGGTAGAGGTGAATCTGCTGCGGGTCAAAAAGCTAAAATTTCTGGAATAAATGCGTTTATGCCTAAACCTATTAATCTACAGGAGATGCTCAATAAGATTGATGAGCTTGTTGGTGCTAAGAAGTAGATGTTTTCTAACTCTTTGGGCTATACTTTTTTTTGCCATTAATTCATTTGGTTATATTTATGTTTATGAGGTGACAACATCTGAAAAAAGATTTCAGACAGCATCAAAATTATCTCCGGACACCTTTTTGTTTCTGAACGGGGGAAAAGATCTTATCCTGGAGCTAAAGATAGTGAGAGTTTATGCCGATAATGATTTTAAGAAAGCATTAAAAGATTTTAAAATGGAAGAGGATAATGCTAAGATATTGCTACCTAAAAAAGCTCCTGACGATAGGTTTATTAATCCTTTTATTTGGTGGAGATAAGATCTTTGCCTATGATCGCAATAGGTATTCCGTGCTTGCCCAAAAGGTTGATTCTGGGATTAAAACAACTTTTGTAGTCTTTAGTTCTTCTTTGGAGGATGCTAAGGATGAGGTCACCTTAAATGGGTGGAAGGTTTTGGAAGTAAAAAAACTTGAAGAAAATGATAAAAATTTAGCTATAAAGCTAACAAAGTCTGATAAAACGACGAATAAATCGGATAATCTATCAAATTCTGATCAGACAGATTTAAAGACATCAAAAAAACAAACAACTAAGAGTGTGTTAATAAAGAGTAATAAAAAAAAACAGTTATCAAACGTGAAAAAAGATCCCAAAGTATCTAAAACAACCTGTAATCAGATAAACATAAATGTGGGTCCGGAGTTAGTATCATCTAATAACCTAAAAGATGAAAATCTTAACAACATCAGGGTTTTTGTTGCAGAGCAATTAAATATCCCACAGGAAAAGTTGAGTGTAAAAATAGTAAAGGCGAAAGATAAATGAAAAAGGATCTTTTTGAAGATTTGGAAGAACTGAGTATTAAAGATTTTGTTGAAATGGATATATCTCGTTTTTATGATTATATCGCCCATATTATGGTTGATCTAAATTTTAGTTTTCACAGAGCGATCCGAGATGTTCAGGATTACAGAAGGATAGAGGTTTGGAAGCATGTAAAGAACATGGATGATTATACGTTGGTCTGGGTGGAGATGGTAAAGCCTGGTAACGATGTAACCAGAGATGTTTCCTACGAAGTACTCAGAACGATGAACGATTTAAACATGGTCAAGCTATTCTTTTTTACTAATGGAGGGATCGAAGATTCCAGCAAAGATGTTTTAGATGATAAAGGGCATTTTATATTTACGCCTGATAATATAATAGAAACGCTATTAGCGATTAAAAAGAAGACGGAGTTAGTCGTAAAGCCTAAGATAAAGAGAAAAAAGCCAAAAACACCTTCAGGTTTTGTCTTGATAAAAAATTTTCTCAAAGATAACAAGCCTAAGGATCTTAAGACCGTTGTCCCTACTAAGTTAATACCCGAATTTAGGGATAAACTTATAAAACAGTTCGATCCTATTTTTGAGATTATAAAAAGTATCGAAGATATAAACAATATAGATGCAGAGGTAAGAAAGAAAATAAAGGCTTATCAGTTTGCTCTTTTGACTGATCTGTTAAACATTGCATCGTTAGAATTTGAAGAACCTTTTGGTTGGATGAAAGAGGATTTCTTTTATATGATACAAAATCTTGTTCTTTATTTGGGTGCGGTAGTTGAATACGAGCTTGAAGAGGATATGAATAGTTATTTAGAAGAGTATGAGAGAAGAAAAAACAATCTGTATAAATATGAAGAAACTATATCAAAGATTAAAGAAGAACAGTTTAAAATGCTTGAAAAGTTGACTTTACAATTGAAAAAAAAGTCAACTATTGTTATAATAATTGCAATAATTGCATTTTTAATAGTTCTTTTTTTAAACTAAATTTGTTTGGAGTGTATATTGGACTGCAATTTATTGATGAATGCCATAGACATAATCATAATGGAAGTGGATGAAAACTATAAAATAAAATATATAAATTCTGCATCTAAAACACTTACTGGTAAACCTGTTGATAAGCTTATCAATAAGAAATGTTTTAGTGTTTTGTTTGGTTATTCGGAGCCTTGCAGCGGTTGTCAGATAAATAATATAAAAAATGGCAAGATCCCCCTTAATATAATTCATGATGCGATAACACACCGAGGTTTTAGGAGGCTTTATTCTGCTAAGTTTGAAAAATTAGAAAATGGTTCATTCGCTGAGATTATCACGGATATAACTGAGAATAAAAAATTGGTCGATACGATGACCCATCAAACAAAGGAACTAAAAGCTAAGAATGTTATGCTAACGTTGCAAAAAAAAGAGATAGAGAAAAAACAGTATTTCATGGAAAAAGTGTTAAATAGTATAAATGAAGGGATAATGGTTGTAAATGAGGAGTTGGATGTAGTTTTTTTAAATTATCAGGTTAAGGAAATCTTTAATGTAAAAGATACGGATCTGAAAGATAAAAAGTGTTATAACATTTACGGTTTTGAAGCCCAGTGTGGGGATTGCCCTTACATGAATAAGTCTATTGTAAAGAGTTCAAGGAAGATTGAAGATAAGAGTTTGTCCGTAAGTTTCAATAGATTTGAAAATTTTATGGTGGAAAGCATAAGGGATGTTACAAAAGAGATTTTTTTGATAGATGAAATCAAGAAACAACAGAAGGAGCTGGAAGAAAAACAGCGTCAAATGTCTCTCTTAAACAATGATCTTCTGAAAATGAATGAAAAGTTAAAACAAGCCCAGAAGATTATTGAGGATGAGTTAAGACAAGTAGGTGAGATTCAAGCTAGTCTTTTGCCCTCCTCTTTACCGGACATCGGTGGTTTTGAGTTTGGAGCTCTTTATATTCCCGCAGAGCATGCTGGAGGAGACTACTACGATTGTATCCAGATGAGCAATGGGTATTGGGGGTTTACTGTTGCTGATGTTTCAGGACATGGAACACCTGCAGCCGTAATAATGGCTATAACCAGAGCTATTATGAGGTCTTATACCTATGATGTCATCAGTGCCAGCGAAGCTATCTCGATGGTAAATGAGATACTATGTAGCAACATTTATACAAATGATTTTGTTACCATGTTATATGTTGTGATGAATTCTGAAAATGGTGAGTGTAATTTTGCCAGTGCTGGTCATAATCCGTTATTATTGTTTGATAAGCAGGATATGATGGTAAAAAAAGTGACAGCAAATGGTATGTTTTTAGGTGTGTTTGATGATGTGGAGTACGAGCAAGGTAGTTTTACTTTGAAGGATGGTGACATAGCATTTATGTATACAGATGGCTTGGTTGAGGCTATGGATCCAGAAGATAACCTTTATGGGTATGATCGGTTGATTTCTAAAATAATTATGTTTAATGAGTTGACCTGTCAGGAGATTATTGATAATATTATGTTAGATGTAAAAGAGTTTTGTAAAGGGAGAAAGTTTAATGATGATATAACAATACTTGTTATAAAGAAAAAGGGGGCTTAAATGTTTGATGTGAAAGAAACAGGTAATGCTACAATTGTGTACCTCAAAGGTGAGGTGAACGCTCAGACAGGACTTGATATGAAAAACAAGGTTCTGGAGATTTTTAAGAAGAGTAGTACAGTTGTGTTGTCTTTTAAGGGTGTTATGTATATGAACAGTTCTGGTTTGAGGGAGATTATAGATTTACTTAAGAGGAGTAAAAAGGAGAACAAAAATCTTAGACTTTGTGACATGACAGATGATATAAAGGAGATGTTTGCCTTCACTGGTCTTGATAAAGTCTTTAAAATATATAGTGATGAATCACAGGCATTAAAAGGGTAGTTTTATGAATACCAGCTTTGATAGAGAAAAGGGCTTGCTTATTGTAAAATTACCAAACAATCCAGATGTTACCGATTTTAGGGGTGTAAAGGAAGAGGTGAGTAAATATCAAGAGCTTAAAGAACTGCGAATTGATTTTAAAGATGTTCCGTTTTTACAGAGTAAATTGATAGCTGAGCTTATATCTGTGAAGAAGTATACATTGTCTAAAAATGTTAAACTGATCCTTACTAACATTCAAGAAGGTGTTTTACAGGTCCTTGAAATATCGAATCTTCTTGATCACTTTACACTTGAGAAAGATTTTAGAAGTTACACACCTCATGAGCTTTCTTACCTTTTATTAGATCCTGAGATGAACGATTCGATTATTGAGTTTGTTGCAAATAATTTTAATGATGTTTATCTTGATTTTGTAAGAGAGTTATTAAACTCTGATGATCCAATCCTGATTGAGTCTGCTGTGATGATTATAGGGAAGACTCATAGCTATGAATTTTTAGATAAGATTAAGGAGTGTTTAAATAGCCCTTATCCAAATGTTGTAAGAGCTGCTATATTGGTGTTGGGTTGGTTTGGTGAGGAGGATTGTAAGGAAAAGATTTACGATTTTTTGGGTGATGAACATATTGATGTGGCTGAAGCAGCTGCTGCGACAATAGCATTATTAGCTGATGAGGACGATTCCATTGCTATTAAAGAATATCTGAACAGTAATGACGAAAGACTTAGAAAAATAGCTATTCAAGCTTTGGGTCTTATAAACGATGAGTTTGCTTATAAGTTTCTTATCGAGCATCTTAAAAAGGAAAAGGATGATCTGTTACGTGCTCAGCTTGCAAAAACTATATCATATTTCAACAAGCCAGATGTTGCAGATATACTTTTAAACATGCTTTCGGAAAATTCTATAAAGATAAGGGAGGCTGCAGCATCATCGCTTATTAGGATAAAAGCGACAGACAAAATAGATAGAATTATGTCTTTGGTTTCTGATAAAGATGTTTGGGTGGCTTATTTTGCTGTTAAAGCAGTTGGTGAGCTTTGTAAAGATAAAAAGTGCAGTGATGAGTTGATCAAAATTTATCCAAAAGTTGATACGCAGGTTAGAATTGCAATTATAGAGGCACTCGGTAAAATGGGGTTTGATTCTTCAGATTTTCTTTTCCAATTATTAGATGATGAAAACGAAGATATAAGAAAAGAGGCTTTAAACTCCCTTGCTCTTGTGAATAAAGATATTGCTATTGAAGCTTCTTATAACGCTCTTAGGGACAGTAGTTGGGTTGTAAGGTTTAAAGCTGTAGAGATCATTGAAGAAGCAAAGCCTGATGGGTATCTGGAAAAGCTCAAAGAATATGGAAAGATGGAGGGAAATAGATACATTAAAGAAAAAATACATGCTATTGTGGGTGAGTTATGATTACTTCAGCTACTATCAAGATGAAGGATGAAGAGTTTGCAGAACTTGCGGATATCATATACAAAAACGCAGGTATCACATTCACTATAAATAAGAAGTACCTGTTGGAAAACAGGTTGACGAAAAGACTAAATGAGTTAAACTTCACCACTTTCAAAGATTATATCTATTTCTTAAAATATGATGTAAAACGTCGGGAAGAGATGAAGGTCTTGATGAACCTTGTGACTATTAATGAGACCTATTTTCTCAGGGAAAGGGCTCAGATGGATCATATGATAAAGAAAGCCATACCTGAGATGACTATGAAGGGTAAGAGGAGCTTTAAAATCTGGTCTGCTGCTTGTTCCTCTGGAGAAGAACCATATTCAATTGCCATGCTTCTAAATGAAGAGGGGATGTATGGGAAGTACAATATTGAGATCTTTGCTACCGACATCAACACCGAGGTAATAGGTATAGCTGAAAAAGGGGTATATAGATCTGTATCCTTTAGGGGTGTACCCCCTTCAATAATTGATAAGTATTTTTTAAAAACTGGTCTTGATTTTGTTATAAAACCGGAGATAAAGGGTAAGGTTAAGTTTTTTCAGGCAAATCTTTTGGAGAGTTTGGCAGCAAGCAAGATTGGTGCTGTTGATTTTATTTTTTGTAGAAACGTATTGATCTATTTTGATGTTGATGCAAAGAAAAAAGTGGTCGATATATTTTATAAGACATTAAACGTAGGTGGGCATCTTTACTTAGGCCATTCGGAGACGCTAAGTAAAATTGATGAAAGGTTTAAAATGGTGAACTTTGGTACGGGAATAGTATATGTGAAATAGAGAGGTTTATATGGGGTAGGTCCTGTAGATCTACAAAATGTGATAGGGAAGATAAGCTATGTGGAAAAGGTTCAGGATGTGCAGGACCGCTCCATAGATAACAAAGTAGTTGTGGTAAGTGCTGAATTTCAAAAAGATGCTGATAAAAAGATGGAGACAGTTGAAGAGGCAAAAAAAACTGAAATGATTATAATAGAAGAGAAAAGGAGACAGCAAGAAGAGGAAAAGAGAAAAAAGAAAGGTTTAAAAAAAGATGTTAAGGAAAAGATAGATATCCCTGAAGAGGAAGAGGGTAAAATAATAGATATTAAGGGGTAGCGTATGCCTACTGTAAAGGTAAAAATTATTTTTGATGACAACGTAATAAGAACTTATGGAAACATGATATCCAAAGATCCCCTGAAAGTTAATCTGAAACTACCCACGAATCTACCATTTAATGAAGCGATATTGACCCAGATAAATCTATTTGAAGCGGGACAAAATAAGGTTTATGAAGTAAAGCCTTTGAAATACAATGGAACTACTATGGAGTTTACAATTATCAAAGAGCTACCTGCAAAATCTGATAGATCCCATTACCGAATAGACTATAGGGGTTATTTCAGACTGAAAAAGATTACAGATAATACAGCGGAATATTATGAGAAAGTCAAGGTAATAAATGATGGCATAAAAAACTCCCTTTCTTATAAAATAAAGAGTGTTATTAGCAAAGAGATACCTCAGATGCAGTATGTGTTATGGTATCTTTTTGAATTGGATAATAAGATTGACGAGATACTTGAAATTTTGAAAGAGCAAAAAGATATTTATGCAGATTTCCAAAAAGTGAAGACTATAGATATCAGCGGTGGGGGGTTTAGTTTCTTTTCCCCTGATAAGTCCTTTCAGGTGGGTGAGCTACTTTTTATTGATGGTATTATAGATGATGGATCTAGTAAAATTAAATTTGCTAGTATTTCAAGGATCGTTAGTAGACATGAAACGAAAAAAGGTATTATTTGTGGGACAGTTTTTGAGGAGATAGATAATGAGATAAGGGAGAACATTGTTAGGTATGTTTTTGACAAGGATAGAGAGATGCTAAAGGAAGCCAAGAATTTATGAATCTTGCACCTTTTATAATTATATTGTTTGTTTTAAATCTGCTTTTATTGTTAATTATAGCCTATCTTTTGTTAAAGATTAAAGAGTTGAGCAAAAAAGTTATAAACGTTTCCTATGATGATGTAAAGCTTATTACAGAAAACCTGAAAGATTTAATAGTTGAATCTGAAAAGGTTTCAGAGAAGCTTGAAAGTTCTATTAAAGAAAAAGAGGCTGTTTTAGAGGATTTAGTTGATTTAATAGATGCTAAACTTAGGAGGCTTGAGCATATCAATGTTTCAGGGGGTTATAATCAAATAGCGGATTTGGATAAAGTAGAAGATACTGCAGTTATAAGGACTACTACGATAGCTGATGCTGATCTTTCAGGGATGAGTTTGAGGGAGAAGGTTGTTTATTTATCAAAGAATGGTGTTACGCCTATGGAAATTGCGAAAAGATTAGGTATATCAGTAACAGAAGTTAATCTTGTATTAAAACATGGACGATGATAAATGGTGTAAGGCTTGGGGATCTAATAAAATTTAGCTTAGATCCAAATAGTATTGAACTTAAGGAAGGGGAAAAGATTCCGGTTAATGTAATAAAAGAGATAAAAAATGGCTTATTCCTCGTAAACATCAAGGGTAGGAGCTTTACTGCATACTTTCAAAATCTTCCCCAGATTGGCAGATTTATAGCTGAGGTTGTAAAAACAGAGCCGATTTTAGAGCTAAAGATGCAAAAAGAAGCTATCCCAGATGAACAAATTAAACAGGTAAAAGGAGAGGTTCTTTCATTTGATAAAAAAGAAACAAGGGATATTTTATATAAAAGTGGTATAAGTATGGATGTAAAGAATATTACCCCTGAAAAGGTGAAAGATCTTATTAGAAATAGCGGTATTTTTTTTGAGAATAAACTACACACGGGGGAACAGATACAGGATGATATAAAATATCAATGGCATCAGAAGGGGGATACAGAGTCCACAGCACAGATCAGTAAGTTACAATTAATTACTTTTTTGTCTGGTTTGGACGCCTATCTACCCATTAAAAGTGATGACGAGGATGTTGATGATTTTGATATAATTATAAAAAAAGGTAAAACAGTTTCCATAATGATCAGGACTCATTTTAGTAAGTTAGGTGATACCTTGATCTATATAAGAGATATTGGCAATGGATTGATAGATTGCGTAATTAAAACAGAGGCGGATATCTCTGATGATTTGAAAGAAGTAATGATCCCAAATGTTAGAGTCAGTTGGAGTAAGATAACCAAAGTTGAGTTAGAATCATTTAACCCTCAAAAAGAGGCTTTAAACAACTTAGGAGGTTGGGAGGTGGTGGTGTGAAAGATTTGGAAGATTTTAAAAAAAATCTTGTCCTGAAAGCATCTGCTGGTTCTGGAAAGACACATGAACTGGCAAGCAGATTTGTTTTACTTTTATCCTTTTATTACATTTATAAAAAAAATGGATCTTTTGAAGGTATCTCTCTGCCTAAGGGGATAAGCTCCATAATGGCTCTAACTTTTACAAATAAAGCTGCTTCTGAGATGAAAGAACGTATTATAGATTTTATGAAAAAATCTGTTTTGGAAGAGGAGGAGAACATAAGTTTTTTAAATAAAGTCGAAATGCAGGAGCTTTTGATCGATCTTTTTAAAAACTATGATGAGTTAAATGTTACCACTATAGATTCATTTATGAATAGAATATTTAAGGCATTTTCGGTGGATCTTGGGGTATATCCAGATTATGAGATAACATTTGATAGTGATAGTGTATTCGAAGAGATGTTTAAAAGGGTTTTATTGGAGCCTCAAAATAGCGAATTACTGATGGATTTCCTTACATTTTTACTGGAGGCGGGTGAAAATGGAATGGATGCTGAGAAGATCCTGAAAAAAAACCTCAAGTATTATAGCCAGATAGAAGTACCTTCTGATATTTTGACGGCTGAAGATATTGAAAAACTTTTTTTTACAAAGTGGAACATATCCGAAAAAGAAATAGATCTATTACAATGGATATCAGAAAAAGTGGTAGAGTATGCTTCGGAGCTTAAAAATTTTATAGATAGTAGGTCTCATTTGTTCAATATGAATAATAGTAAAAAATTTAAGAATATAAATATAAAAATAGATGATGAAAAATTAGAAAAAATAAGATCTTTTTTAGAAGAAAAAAGATTTGAAAATGTAGTTAAAAATGGCAAGAGTCTGAGTGAGAAAGACAAAAACGATTTCATCAACATGTTGTCAAATATTTTGAAGCTCCTCGAGGATTATAAAATACTTACTGCAGTTAAAGAGGCTGAGTTAGCTTATCAAATTATTAAGGTGATAAATGAATTTAAAAATAAGGTTATGAGGGAGCAGAATATCGTTGATGGATCTGAGATAGCCAAAAAGGTTTCTGAATTATTAAAAAGTGAAAATGGGGTAACAATGGCTTATTGTAGATTGGGGGAGACTATCTATCATTATCTGATAGATGAATTTC
>JAOAHS010000002.1 GCA_026415135.1 Calditerrivibrio sp.
AGCGGGTATAGCTCAGCTGGTAGAGCATCAGCTTCCCAAGCTGAGGGCCGCGGGTTCGAATCCCGTTGCCCGCTTTTTTTATTTATCTTTTTTCTTGAAATCGTTTATACTTTTATAGGCAGTATTTCTTTTTATACCAAAAGTTTTAAGAATTTTTAAGATATCGCTATTAGAAAAACCTTCATTCTTGAGCTTTTCTATTGTTCTATTTAATTCTGATGTATTTTGTAGATCTTTTTTGTGGTCGACGTTGTTATTTATTACTATGACGAATTCTCCTTTAGCTGTTATACTTTTTATAGATTCTGTATCAGTGATATAGTATGTGGTTTCATAAATTTTTGTTAATTCCCGAGAAACGGAGATAGGTGGAATAAAGATTTGTAATAGTTCTTCAAGGGTAGAAATAATTCTATGGGGGGCTTCATATATAACTATAGTGGCTATAACGTTATTCCTAAGGTATTCAAGATACTGTTCTCTATCTTTTTTCTTTGTGGGCAGAAAACCTGTAAAAAAGATTTTATCTGTGGGGAATCCAGATTTTATTGCTGCCGGTACAAAAGCTGTTGGTCCTGGTAGAACTTCAAAATTTATGTTGTGAGTGAGTAATTTTTTTATGAGTAAATTACCTGGATCTGAGATACATGGTGTTCCTGCATCACTGACTAAAGCTATAGATTTGCCCGATTTGAGATGGGTTATTATTTCATCTGACGATTTTTCTTCGTTATCCTTATGGTAGGACAGTAATCTTTTTTTTATTTCAAAATAGTTAAGTAGTTTAAGTGTGTTTCTTGTATCCTCCGAATAAATAATATCAACAGATTTCAGCACTTCTAAAGAGCGCAAAGTGATATCATTTAGATTACCTATCGGAGTGGGAACAATGAAAAGCATTTTTAAAAGAAGGGAAAAGGATTAAATGTCCTTTTCCTATTCTTCACCAAAAACCTCTTCAATATATCTTTCAGCGGATTTAGCAGCCATCGCTCCATCAGAAACTGCGGTGACAACTTGCCTTAACTCTTTAGTTCTAACATCACCTGCTACAAAGATACCTGGAATATTGGTTTTAGTAGATTCATCAGCCTTTATAAAACCGTTTTCATCCATTTCTAAAAGCCCTTTAAAATGCTCAGTATCTGCTATCCATCCTATGAATACAAAAATACCATCTATTCTTAGATCAAATTCTTTTTCTGTTAGTTTGTCTCTTATTGTAAGGGACTCCACCTTTGTTTCACCGTTTACTCTTATTAGTTCGGCATTCCAAATGATGTCTATTTTAGGGTTTTTAAATACCCTATCCTGAAGTATTTTTGCTGCTCTAAACTTATCCCTTCTATGGACAATGTATACTTTTTCGGCAAATCTTGTTAAATAGTTTGCCTCTTCGACGGCGGAATCACCACCGCCTATTACAGCTACTGTTTTACCACGATAAAAAGCTCCGTCGCAGGTGGCACAAAAGGAGATCCCTCTACCTAAAAAGTTTGACTCTCCTGGAATATTCATGTTTTTGGGTTTTGCACCTGCTGCTATTATAACACTTTTTGTTTTGATTTTAATATCATTGTGTTTGAGGGATACGATTTTAATATTACCATCAATATCAATTTTGCAACACTCACCATTTTTTACTTGAACACCGAAATGTAGTGCGTGTTTGTACATCTGTTCAGTTAGATCTCCCCCAGAAATACCATCAGGAAAGCCAGGATAGTTTTCTATTATTTCTGTGATGGCAACTTGACCACCGGGGTAATTTTTTTCTAAAATTAACGCTTTTAAGTTATCCCTTGCAGCATAGATCCCTGCGGTTAGCCCAGCTGGCCCCCCACCTACAATTACAACGTCGTAAAGATCATGAAGATCATCAAAGTTGAAAAAATGTTCCATTTTTACTCCTTACCAAATTTTTGATTCTATTTTACTGCCATATTTGGCTATTAGTATATCAATTAATATCTTTTCAAAAGTTTTCATGGGGATCACTTCTGTATTTACCTTCTCGGCAAATAGTTTTTTACCCAATTCGATCTCTTCGTGAAGGATATCAAAGATATTGTCGTTTTTTATGCCATCTTCTACTTTGTTTTGATTATAAAGGACAATATCAGTAATAATTGTTCTGGCAAGTCTTTTAGCTTTTTCTACATCATCGATTTTGTTCATAGCTTGCTCCTCAATTTTAGATTTATGTCGACCGATCTTGCCTGATGGGTTAACGCACCTATTGAGATATAATCGATTGGCAGGTTACGATATAGTTTTATATTGTCTATGTTTACACCTCCTGAAACCTCTATTTTAGCTCTACCACATATAATTTTTGATGCTTCATTAATATTATCTATGTCAAAATTATCCAGCATAATGATATCTGCACCAGCTTTAACAGCCTCTTTGACTTCATCCAAAGTTCTTGTCTCCACCTCTATTTTTATGGTTATAGGGATATTCTCCCGGATAATGGCAATAGCTTTTGTTATACCACCTAAGGCATCTATATGGTTGTCTTTGAGCATTACACCATCAAACAGCCCAAATCTATGATTGAAGCCTCCTCCTGTTCTTACTGCATATTTTTCTAAGATTCTATGACCTGGAAGAGTTTTTCTCGTATCAATTATTTTTATATTTGTATCTTTAAGTTCGTCTATAAAACGGCGTGTATTAGTGGCAATCCCGGAAAGTCTTTGTAAAAAGTTTAAAGAGACCCTTTCACCTTTTAATATAGAGGATACTTTTCCTTCTATTGTACCGAATATGTCACCTTTTTTTAGGTATGTACCATCTTTGTAATTAAAGGTCACTTTTATATCAGGATCTAATCTATTAAAAACACGTTTTGCTACATCTATCCCACAGAGGATAAAATTCTCTTTTGCTTTATAATCAAATACACCGTATCCGAAATACTCATCAAGGGTAGATGTAGAGATATCTCCTACACCTATGTCCTCTTCCAAAGCCAGATCTATTAATTTATCCAGTAAATGATTGAAAATCATAAGGAAGAAAACCTTTTCAGTGATTCATTTACTTTTTCTAATTTAGCTAGGATCTCTTCTAATTTTTCTTTGTCCTTTTCTATTATCTCCTCTTTTGCTTTTTTAAGGTAATTTTCATTGTTGAGCTTACCATTGTAAATGGAAAAATCTTTTTCGAGGAGTTGTTTCTCTTTCTCGAGTTTTTTTATCTCGGCAGATATATCTACTAAACCTTCTAATGGGATAAATATCGTAAAATCCTTTGATACCTCAACTGCGGCATTTTTTATTTCCTTATCAATATGGGAGATGGATTCTGTTTTTGCTAGATTGGATATAAGTGTTGTGTTGGTTTCTATGAGTGTTTTGATCTCCAGAGAGTCTGTTTTATATAATACTTGAAGCTTGACTGCAGGGGATATATTATACTCCCCTCTTATTGTTCTGATACAGGAAATGAAATCTATAATTGTTTCGACCTTCTTTTTTTCAAAGGGGTATTCTTTTAGGTCTTCTGGGTATTCCTCTAACATGATACTCTCTTTTTTACCAATAAGCTTGTAGATATACTCAGTGAGAAAAGGCATGAAAGGGTGAAGAATGATTAGAGATTTTTCTAAAACATAAAGTGCTGTATCAAGAGCTGAATCTTTGTTATCATTTTTGAAAATCCTCATCTTTATGAACTCAATATACCAATCGCAGAAGTTGAGCCAGAAGAAATGGTAAATTTTGAGTGCAGCTTCGTTAAAATTATAGGTTTCTATAGCTTTTGCAACAAAATCAGCAGTTTCTTTCAATTTTGAAAGGATCCACTTATCTTCATCTTGTAATTTCTCTAATACTGGATTTTTTGGGGTGTAACCTGTAAGATTCATAAGTATGAATCTGGAGGCATTCCATATCTTGTTAACAAAATTGCGATACCCTTCAATCCTGTCTTCAGAAAGCTTAATATCTCTACCCTGCGCAGCTAAAGAGGCAAGGGTAAACCTGAAGGAATCGGCGCCATACTTATCTATGATGGTTAATGGATCTATGACGTTGCCTTTGGATTTACTCATCTTTTGACCATATTGATCCCTTACGAGGGCATGTATATATACATGCTTAAAGGGCTCCTTACCCATAAACTTCATACCCATCATTATCATCCTTGCTACCCAGAAAAAGAGGATATCAAATCCTGTGACAAGACAACTTGTAGGGTAAAATTTTTCGATTGTTTTATTTTTCTCCGGCCACCCCATTGTGCTAAATGGCCATAATGCGGAAGAAAACCATGTATCAAGTACGTCATTATCTTGGTAGATCATTTTGGAACCGCATTTTTCACAACAATCAGGATCGTCTATAACCACTGTTAGATGTTCACAGTTTTCACAATACCATACAGGGATTCTATGCCCCCACCATATCTGCCTTGAGATACACCAGTCCCTTATATTGTACATCCACTCGTAGTAAGTTTTTTCCCAGTTTTGGGGGAAGATCTTTATGCTACCATTTTCTACAGCTCTTATAGCTTCTTCTGCCAATGGCTTTATTTTTACGAACCACTGCATCGATATGCGAGGTTCTACAATAGTTTTACACCTGTAACAACCACCTACTTTGTGGATATGCTTGTGGATTTGATTAATTAGGCCAAGTTGCTCCAATTCTTGTACTATTAGCTTTCTTGCCTCAAACCTATCTTTACCTTTGTATTTGCCACCATTTTCGTTTATAATACCATTTTCATCAAAAATATTTATTTCTGGTAGATTATATTTTTTCCCCAATAAAAAGTCATTGGGGTCATGGGCAGGTGTTACTTTTAAAGCCCCAGTACCAAAATCCATGCTTACATATTCATCTGCTATGATTGGTAGTTCTCGGTTTAGTATTGGTAGAATTGCGGTTTTATCAATGAGATGTGTGTATCTTGTATCCTCTGGATGAACCGCTACCGCTGTATCACCTAACATGGTTTCCGGTCTTGTCGTTGCTATTGTGATAAATTCATCTGAGTCTTTAATAGGATACTTTATCTCGTAAATCAAACCCTCTTTCTCTTCATGCTCTACTTCCAGATCGCTCAGGGCAGTATGACATCGTGGACACCAGTTTACAATATAATTAGATCTATAAATCAATCCCTCTTTATAGAGAGAAACAAAAACTATTCTGACAGCCCTTGATAGCCCTTCATCCATTGTAAACCTTTCTCTATCCCAATCGCAAGCGGTACCTAATCGTTTTAACTGTTTTATGATTGTACCACCAGATTCCTCTTTCCATTGCCAGACTCTTTCGGTAAACTTTTCTCTACCTAAATCATGTCTGGTTTTACCTTCTTGTTGCAACATTTTTTCTACTACATTTTGTGTGGCTATCCCTGCATGATCTGTACCTGGGATCCACATTGTTTCAAACCCTTTAAGCTTATAGTATCTTATAAGGATGTCCTGTAGAGTATTGTTTAATGCGTGTCCCATGTGTAGAGATCCAGTAACGTTGGGTGGAGGGATTACTATGGAATAAGGTGGTTTTTTAGAATTTTCATCTGCATGAAAATATTTTTTTGATTCCCAGTTTTTGTAGATATCCGATTCAAATTCTTCAGGAGAGATTCTTGTGGGTAGGTTGCTATAGTCCATTATTACTCCTTATGAAAGTTTTCTCGCATTCTTAAGCTCTACACCAAGCTCTTGTTGGACTTTTTTGTTCAGATTTTCGATATACTGCTCTAAAATTCTTAGTTTGTAAGATAGATAGCTGGATTCCTTTGGATCATCTGTTAGTCCAGCGCTAATTAACTCTAAAGTGGTTTTTTCTAACTCTGGTAAAAAGAGATTAATATCTTCAAGGCTTTCTTTCACTGTGTTTAATTTCTTTAATTCAGAATCGTTGTTTTTCATAGATTTCAACTCCACAATCTTTCTTCATCATCTTTATCGTCTAACTCTTCAAAGTCTTCATCTATGAAAATCTTGTCAAATACTTCGCCACAGGCTTGACATTCATAGTGATAAATTAACCACTTTTGGTTATCCACCATGAGCTCTGTTGGATCTAGTTCATCCAAATGTTCTTCACCACAGTAGGGGCAAAACGTGGGCTCCATATCAATCTCCCTTATTAATTATAGTAATTTCTCTTTCATTTTGGCTAATTTTTGTGATAAAAACCTCAACATAGCTTTCAATATATCTTTTTAAGTCAAATTTGTCAGCCCATTCTATTGCTATTGTCCAGTTTTTATCAATATAATCAAAAAAGCCGATATTTTCAAGTTCATTTAATGAATCTAATCTATAAAGATCCATGTGGATGAAGACTTCGCTACCATTCAAATATCTGTTTATGATTGTAAAAGTAGGGCTGTTTGCATCATTGAAACCAAGTATTTTGACCAATAGCTTTACAAAAGTAGTTTTGCCCGCTCCAAGCTCACCATTTAGAAATATTTTATTATTCTTGAAAATATCGATGTTATCAATAATAATCTTTTCTAATTCTTCTACGCTATTGATATTGTATTTCATTGATGGTCTTATGGATATTTTTTATTATATCTGTTGCTGTTATTGTTAATTCATTCATTTCTGCGGCAAGTATTCTACCTGTTTCTCCAAAAATGTACACACCAAGCTTTGCAGCATCTATAAGACTAAAGCTCTGGGATACAAAGGAAGCAATAATACCAGTAAGGCAATCCCCGCTTCCACCTTTTGCAAGGGCTGGTATTCCACCTTTGTATACGTAAATGTTACCATCAACATCAGCGATAATGGTTGAAGAGCTTTTTAAAACAACGATGATCCCATTTGCAATAGCAAAACGTCTTGTTTTTTCTATAATATCTTTAAGTAATTCATTTTTTGAGATGGAAAGTAGTCTTGCAAACTCACCAATGTGAGGTGTAATGATTGTTCGATATCTGAGCTTTTCTAAAGGGATATCATTCAAATTGTTTATACCATCTGCATCGATAACTAACTTTATTGCTGTTTGAGCTAATATGTTTTGGAGTAATTTTTTGGCTCCATTTGATACCCCCATGCCGGGGCCTATAGCTAAGACAGATTTATCTGCTAAAAAAGTAATGATCTCTTCTATGTTATTATCATCTAACATATCGTAATCATCTATCGGTAAAGTCATAGCTTCAGGTACAAAGGATGTAAGAACGGAAGATACATACTTAGGTACTATAGATGTGGTCAATCCTGATCCAGTCTTAATGGCTGCAAAAGTGGATATAGTGATTGCTCCAGATTTACCATCGGATCCTCCCAGAAAAACAGTATGACCATAATTACCCTTATGGGATGATGGGTTTCTTTTTGGGATCTTTGGCAAGTTCTTTTTTTCCATGAGAAAGATATAAGGTCCAACCTTCGGTAAAATAAAATCAGGGATTGAGATATCCAATACTTTTACTGAGCCACAATAAGACCTTGCTGGATAGATACAATGGGATATTTTGGGTCTACAAAAAGTAATAGTCCAGTCGGCTTTGATACATTCCCCAATGGGATAAGGCTTACTACCGCTTAAGCCACTCGGGATATCGATGGATATTTTTTTTGCCCTACTGTTATTAATTGTGGTTATTATATTTAGGTATTTTCCTTCAACAGGTCTGTTAAGGCCAGTACCGAAGATTGCGTCTATGATTATATCGTAATTGTCGTGAAAAGTAGAGAAATCAGCGATTTTTATGGGATAGTTTTTTATTATTTCATAGTTTACCTTTGCATCTGGTGTGAACTTTTCCACTGGTTCTATTAAAAAAATTTCTACATCAATACCAAAATTGTATAAATGCCTTGCTATAGCTAGTCCATCTCCTCCATTATTCCCAGGGCCAACAACTATGGCGATCCTTTCCTTGCACAAGCCAAAACTCTTTATGTATTCTGCTGAAGCTCTGGCAGCGTTTTCCATTAGGACAATTGAAGGTGTATTAAGTTCTTCGATGGTAATTTTATCAGCCAGCGACATCTGCTCTGAAGTTAATATCTCCATAAAAGATCAAAATGCTCCTTTTTGCGCAATATATTCATCAACACCTTTTTTAAGCTCATCTATTGTAACAGTCGCCGTGCCTATTTTACCAACTACAATACCAGCGGCAATATTGGCTAAGATGGCAGCCAATCTAAGGGGTGTGTTTAGAGCAAGTAATGCTGAAACCACCGATATGACTGTATCACCTGCTCCAGTGACGTCAAAGACCTCTTTAGCTAATGCAGGAAGATGTTCCATGTGTCCATTTTCAAAGATTGTCATCCCCTTTTCCCCTCTTGTTATTATGAGGGATTTGGAGTTTAATTTTTTTAAGATATGTTTTCCACATTTTTCTAACGATTTTTCATCCTTTATCACTATACCTGTTGCACTGGAGGCCTCTTTATTGTTTGGAGTAAGTGTTGTTACCTCTTTGTAATGGTAAAAATTTTCTATTTTGGGATCAACGGTGACTATTTTGTTGTTTTGCTTACAGATGTCCACCAATTTTTTTATAAGCTTTTTGGTTATCATCCCTTTAGCGTAATCTGATATGATTATACCATCAAAGTCTTGAAGATGTTTTGTTATATACTCTATCACCTGTGTTTCTTTTTTTTCTGAAAGTTTATGGGCAATCTCTTTATCTACTCTTACCACTTGCTGACTATTGGCGATAATCCTTGTTTTTACTGTAGTTGGACGTCCATCATTTATTAGGAATGTTTTTATATTGCGATTATGCATGTAGTTTTCAAGAAATCTTCCTTCTTCGTCGCCACCAATAATACCTATGATGGTGGTATTAACTCCCAATTCCTTTAGGTTTAATGCCACGTTTGCAGCTCCACCAGGCATCTTTTTTTCATGGGTTATGTTTACTACAGGCACAGGGGCTTCTGGGGATATTCTATTTACCTTGCCGTATATAAAGATATCCAGCATTACATCTCCGATGACAAGTAGTTTTACTTCGTGAAGTTTATCTAATAAGTTAAATATTTTATTTTTAGTCATTTTACTATAGTTCCTCTGTGGATTCTACTTTTTTAGCTTCATCTATTAACATGATAGGGATATCATCTCTTATTTCGTAGACCAACTTGCACTTATCACAGATAAGAGCATCTTCATTTTTTGAAAGCCTGATATCCCCTTTACACTTTGGACAGGCTAAAATGTTAAGTAATTCTTTGTTTATACCCATAATCACCTCGTTTTATGTTGCAATTGAAAGCAATTTAGAATATTCTTTACATAAATACAAGAAAAAATTTTGCTATGAGATACTATACACTTAATCAGTATTTTAGAGATAGGTTTGGAGAAAAAGTTTTTAAGATATCCATTAATACTGGTCTGACATGCCCCAATAGGGATGGTAGTAAGGGTTTTGATGGATGTATATATTGTGATAACAGTTCTTTTGTGTTTACCGATGATGTAGGTATTGTTCATCAGGTAAGAAATGGTATTACTAGACTTTTAAAAAAAGGTGTGAAAAAGTTTGCAATATACTTTCAATCCTATTCAAACACTTATTGTAGTGATGAATATTTTTATGCAATGGTAGAAGAATCGCTAATAGATGATAGGATTGTGGCTATTTTTGTTGGTACAAGACCAGATGTGATAAATGACAATAAACTAAAATTTTTGTCTATGCTATCTGAAAAATATGATGTTTTTATAGAATACGGTCTTCAGAGCTCAAAGGATGAAACATTGAAGTTTGTAAAAAGAGGGCATACCGTAAAGGATTTTGAAAAAGCAGTTTACTTGACAAAGTCTTATGGATTAAAAGTAGTTACCCATCTAATTTTTGGACTACCTTATGAAAATAAGAATGATATGATTAATACTGCTTGTTATGTGGCTAAATTGGGTATTGATGGAGTTAAATTTCATCATTTACATATTGTAAAAGGTACAGCCCTTGCTGAAATGTATCTCAACAAACAATTAGGTGATTTTGAGGTTTTAAGTGAGCAGGAGTACATCAAGATCTTGGCTTTTTCTTTAGCCCATTTACCTAAGAATATGATTATTTTAAGATTAGTTGGAGATGCACCTGATAACATGGTTATTGCACCAAAATGGTTAACCAAAAAGAGTCTTTTTATTGAAAAACTAAATAAATTCATGTTAGAGCAAGATCTCTATCAGGGTAAATATTATAATGAAAATCACTATTCTGATCGTTGAGTATCTTTTCAACATTGTAGCTATCTTTCTGATACTTAACATCCTTTCTGGTAGAAGGGATGCCAGGGCTACTTTTTCATGGATTCTTACGCTGATTTTTTTCCCTGTACTGGGTGTTCTTTTTTATCTACTGATTGGTAATCCAAGGCTTAAAAGGATTATAGAGGTAAAATTAAAGAAGACTTTCCATATTGGACGAGCTTTATACACCAAATCCGATCTTATAAACAATAATTTTTGTAATAAGGTATGTACCATCACAAAAAATATGCCGGTATCAATAGAGAATATCGACATTTTAGGGGCAAAAGAGAAGTACGATAGGTTGGCAAGAGATATTTTAAGAGCAAAAAAGCTTATTTTGTTAGAATACTATATTTTTGATACTGATGAAACAGGGGAGTTCTTCATTAATCTATTGATTCATAAACTGAATGAAGGGGTAAAGGTATATCTCCTCTATGATGGCGTAGGTTCTTTTTCATTAGCAATATCTAAATTGATAAAAAAGTTTAGGGAAGCTGGTGGGGAAGCGGTTCCTTTTTTACCTGTGTTTAGGTTAAGAACATTTTCGTTGGTAAATTTTAGAAATCATAGGAAGATCGCTGTAATAGATGGTGTTGTGTGTTACACGGGTGGAGTAAATATAGGTAATGAGTACTTAGGTAAATACGCTGGGATGGAGGAGTGGATAGATTGCCATATAAGGTTAACAGGGGATGTGGTGACGGAATTTATTAAAATTTTTTGTGAGGATTGGTATTATGCCACTAAAAGGGATATTTCTAATGAGATTTTGTTGATGAAAAACAATAAAGTATCTGATATGTATGCCCATGTAATCCCATCTGGTCCAGACCAGGATTTTAATTTTATTTATGAGTCGTTATTATCTGTTTTTATTTCAGCCAAAGAACATGTGACGATAATTACACCATATCTTGTACCTGATGAAACGATCCTAAATGTTTTAAAAAATATATCGCTTTTGGGAGTTGAGGTAAAGATAATCGTTCCAGGTAAAAATAATCATCCCATTGTGGGGGCTGCGGGTAGGTCTTATTATGAGGAATTGATGAGAGCTAAAGTTAAAATATATGAAACTAAATATATGGTACATTCAAAGCTAATTATAGTGGATAGAAATTTTGTTTCAGTGGGTACTGTAAATATGGACAATAGAAGTATGAAGCTCAATTTTGAAGTGAGTGTATTAGTTTATTCCTCTAAGTTTGCTACCAGGATACAGGCTATAGCTGAAGAATATCTCAGTATTTCCATACAGTTGGATGAGGATTATCTTAGAGGAAAGCCTATTTATATGAGGCTTTTTGAGGGTATCTGTAGGGTATTTTCTCCGATATTGTAGGTTGGTATGGAAAATGTTACAATAGATAGCATTATATGCAGTGATATCAAGATTTGTCAGCCTAAAGATGGGTTTCGCTTTACTACTGATTCCCTTTTACTTGTTGGTTTTGTTAAAAATAAACAGTATGGTGAAGTGATAGAGATTGGGGCTGGATCAGGTATAATTTCCGTTCTCTTAGCAAAATTTTTTAAGGTGAAAAAGGTATATGCAATTGAAATAAACAGAGATTACTACGATTGTCTTTGCAGGACAGTCGAATTAAATAGACTTGGAGATATAATTATACCCATCAATAGTGATATAAAGGAATATAGGCATAAAAACAGTGTAGATATGGTTATCAGTAATCCACCTTATAGAAAGGGAGATACCGGCTATAAATCAAAGCATGAAAACAAGGTAGGGGCAAGATTTAGTGATCTTTTAACAGTGGAGGATATATTTGATTTTTCGAAAAGCTATCTTAAAACGGGTGGTTCATTGTACCTATCTTTTATCGCTGATAGGCTTGTGGAAATTATGAATTCAGTCAGAATCTTTAGACTTGAGCCTAAAAGGCTCAAAATACTATTTCCTGATATGGGGAAAAAGGGTAGGGTGGTGTTTGTGGAATACAGAAAAGAGGTGGGGGTTGAGTTGGTTATAGAACCACCAATTTTTCACAATATAAATGGAATAATAAATTATGATTTTCTTAAATATAGCGATGAAAATTGGTGGAAAAATAGGGGTGGTGGCTAATGGCTTATAAAATTTATGTGGATGGGATTGTTCAGGGGGTTGGTTTTAGACCATTTGTTTACAATCTTGCAACTTCTTTGGGTTTAAATGGATATGTGCAGAATAGATCCAGTGGAGTGGTTATATATCTTGAATGTGATAGAAAATGGCTTGAAATTTTTTTATCTGATCTAAAGAATAAAGCTCCAAAAAACAGTAAAGTTATGTCTATCTCTGTACAAGAGACTGAAGATATAGGAGTTAACTGCTTTGAGATTGTTCATTCAGAAAAGGACGTGGGGATAACACTTATACCATCGGATATAGCTATGTGTAAGGATTGTGGAAGAGAGTTGTTTGATCCTTCTGATCGTAGGTATCTATATCCCTTTATAAACTGTACTAATTGTGGACCAAGATATTCAATAATAAAGAGGATTCCTTATGATCGTATAAATACCACCATGTCAACCTTTATTATGTGTAATAGTTGTAAAGAAGAGTATAACGATCAAAATAATAGAAGGTTTCACGCTCAACCAAACTGTTGTCCGGCATGTGGACCAAACGTTTGGTTAGGTGAGATGAAGGGTTTGGATGCCATCAGAAAAGCAGCTTTTCTTATTGATAGTGGTGAGATATTGGCGATTAAGGGGTTGGGGGGATATCACCTTGTTTGCGATGCTACCAATGAGGCTACTATAATCAAGCTTAGAAAATGTAAAAATAGATATTTCAAGCCATTTGCTGTAATGGTGGAGGATTTTGAAAGTATTAGAGGCTATGTTGATGAAGCATTTGAGAGGGATTTTGACTCTATTGAGGCCCCTATAATTATCTTTGATCTAAAGCAAAAGATTCTGCCTGATGTGATCTCTCCAATAAATGGTAGAGTAGGTTTTATGAAAGCTTATACACCTCTTCATAGGATACTTTTTTATTACCTCAATACCAAGTTTATTGTAGCTACCAGTGCAAATAAAAAAGATGAACCTATAGTAATCGATGAAATAACTGCCGAAAAGAAATTAGCCTCTTTTACTAATTTTTTCTTACATCACAACAGGCCTATACATAATCGAGTGGATGATTCTGTTTTTACAATACTGGAGAAGAAATTATATCCTATAAGGGTATCAAGAGGTTTTGCACCTTTACCTATGCTTTTGCCTTTTGAATGTAATTCATCTGTATTTGGAAGTGGAGCAGGTCTAAAAAATCATATATCCCTAACGAAGGGTAAATATGTTATACATAGCCAGTTTATAGGTGATTTGGATAACACTGAATCTGTGGATTTTTATGTAGAAACATACAAAAAATTGGTGGATTTATATTCGATAGAGGTAAACGTGGTTGTTACTGATCTTCATCCGGACTATTATTCTAGTATATTTGGTGAAGGGGTTGCACAGGAAAAAGGGGCTTATTTCTATAAGTTGCAGCATCATAAGGCTCATTTTTATTCGATTATGCTTGAAAGTGGAAGACTTGATAACACTATAGGGGTCATTTTTGATGGTTTAGGAGTTGGAGAAGATGGATCGATATGGGGGGGTGAGATTTTCTATATGAAAGGGGATATTGTTAGGAGATTTCATCTAGCTTATTTTAGGCAAATTGGTGGAGATATGGCAGCTAAAGAGCCTTACAGAATGCTTCTTGGTTATCTTATACAGTTGAATAGCAAATTTATCTATAAAGTGGCTGAATTGTTTAATGTTGAGCATGAGTTGAATCTTATGGAAAAGATGTTGAAGTTAGGTATAAATTCTCCATATACATCAAGTATGGGGCGTTTTTTTGAAGCAGTAGGGGCTTTGTTGGCTGGGCTTAAAAATAATGAGTTCGAGGGGCATGCAGCGATAGTACTTGAATCGATGGTGGGATCAGGTAATCTAAAGACGTACAATTATAGTATAAATGATAATATCATAGATATATCTCAAATATTAGAGGAGATAGTGGCTGATTTTTTTGCTGGATTGGATAAATCTGAAATAGCCCTTAGGTTTCATTATACCATTTCCAAAATTATATTGGATTGTTGTAGTATTATTAGAGCTGAAATCGGTTTAAATGATGTCATGTTTTCTGGAGGAGTATTTCAAAATCTTATTCTCATTAGTATGTCGAAGGAATTACTAGAAAATAATCACTTCAACGTTTACACTCACAGGTTATTACCACCTAACGATGCTAACATATCTGTAGGGCAGGCTTTTTATGGTGTTATGAAAATGGTAAACTTTTAATGGCTGGGGCGGGAGGATTCGAACCCCCGAATGGCGGGACCAAAACCCGCTGCCTTACCAGCTTGGCGACACCCCAATGAATGGTGCCCAGGGGCGGAATCGAACCACCGACACGCGGATTTTCAGTCCGCTGCTCTGCCGACTGAGCTACCTGGGCTTTGTGAGGAAGAAATATCTAAACTAAAAAAAAATAATTGTCAATATTATTTTTACTTTAGCTATTTATAAAAGAATGAAAATGTGTTAAACAATAATAAGTTATTCTCGAAAACAGCTTTATGTTATAGGTATATTTTTAGTATAATATTTGATGGGTTAGTAATGCATTATCCCAGATCAGGTCTGTGGGTATGTGTTTAAGTGTATGGGTCGGTATGATGTGATAGATCAGATAGATATAATTTTTAATAAAGTGAAGAAAAATCTTGTAGGGTTTGAGTGGGAGAGGGTGTGAGTAATTGAAAAAAGTATGATTCTTGTTTTAAGGAGATAACAAAAGATTACATTTTTAGATGAAATTTACTTTTGGGGCTTTTGATATATTATCAGCATATCCGATTATTTCTGCCTCGTAACCTAAAGTGATTAAACAATCTTTTAATGATGCTGAGTCATTTGGTGATACAGCTATTAAAAGGCCACCAGAGGTTTGTGGATCAAAGGTAATTATTTCTAGTTCTTTATTATCTGCTGAGAAATTATATTTTCCTGATAAGAATTCTTTGTTATGGTAGGCACCTGCTGGGATTATACCCATTTTAGCATATTCGATTGCATTAGGTAACAATTTTAATCTATCTAACTCAATCAATATAGACATATTCGAACCCTTTGCTACTTCATATAAATGCCCTGCCAACCCAAAACCTGTAATATCTGTCACAGCAGAAATATCAAAATTTCTAAGGATCTCTGAAGCTTTTTGGTTTGATTTTAACATTTCTGATGTGACATTGTATATATCTTCGGCTGTAGCCAATTCACCTTTAATGGCGGTTGTGATGATACCAATGCCCAATCTTTTTGTATAGATGAGATGATCTTTTTTTCTTAAACCAATGTTTTTGAAAATTTTTCCATCGGTTATTAGTCCAGTTACTGAAAAGCCTAATTTCAGTTCGTTATCATCTACGGTATGCCCACCAATGAGAGAACAGTTGATCTTCGCAAATTCATCACATGCACCTTGCATCATTTCCCTGATAATACTGATGTCGATACTGCAACTATAAGTTAGAATCGATAAGGCATTAATAGGTGTGCCCCCCATAGCGTAGATATCGCTTAAAGAGTTTATTGCAGCAATTTTACCAAAAGTGTAGGGATCATCGCAAACTGGTGTGATAAAGTCAACGGTATGAACAAGATAAATGTTTTCATCTATTTTAAATACACCTGCATCGTCATTAGTTTCGAAACCCACCAGTACATTTTTGTCCCGGTAGATCTTTAAATCAGATAAAGCCTTGCTTAAGCCCTCCGGGCTTATTTTGGCTGCTCAACCGGCAGCTTTTGATAGATGTGTAAGTTTTATCATTTTATAGCCTTATAGTTTTATCAGCCTCTAAAAGCTTTTTCGTTACAGTATAGGCATCGGTTATACTACCTACTTTAAGATCTTCTGGTTTTATTTGTAAAAAATTTAAACAAGTGCCGCAACTTAGAATCTCTATGCCCAAATCTTCTAATTCTTTTAACGGAGGTATTGTATCCAAATTTTTAGTACTTAACAATACAGCAGTATTTACCAGTATAATCGTATTAGGTAATCGGGGCTGTTCTTTTAGATTACTTAGAAAACCTTTCATGAGAATTTTCCCTAATTCTGCATTTTCGTGGCCTATGGTTTCAGCGGTTAAAAAAAGTACTATATTATTTTTTTGATTTTCCGTTGACTCATTTTTGGTATTACAAGTATAACCTTTTACCACATCTATTGTAAAACCGTTTTTATCTGTTTTTACATTATAAATAACAGCTTGACTTTCTAAAAATTTAACAACGTTATTCTTTGAAACTTCTGAGTCCAGCAAAACTGTAAATGCGCCTTCATTGATACTATCCAAATATTTTTTGGTCATAACAACAGGAGTAGGGCATGGCTTTCCACGAGCGTCTATGATCATTGATGACCTCCAAAAAAAAGGCAGGTAAAAACCTGCCTTTTAAACTATTTTCTCAGATCTTTGCAACCTTGATATATGATATTGAATAGATCCTCAATATTCTCTATTTCCATACAGGAAAAAGCAATTCTTAGGTCTGTTTTGTTGACTGATATCGTTCCCACACCATACTTATCCAAAAGATGAATCCTTAGAGCTTCAGCATCAACATTTTTTAGCTTAAGACACATAAAATAACCCGCGTTAAATGGGTAATAAATAAACTCATCATTATATTTACCTGTGTCTAGAACCTCTTTTACTTTATTTGCTCTTGCCTTCATGATATGGTACTTTTCCTCTTTTTGTTTCTTAAAGTCTGGATGATTCAGTCCATATAGAACAAATGTTTGAGACGGATGAGGGCAGTTAGATATTGTACCTCTTATAATTCCTGCAACCTTTTTTTCAAGAGCTGTAAAAATACCCGGCTGATCTTTGGTATCAGTCCCTCCAAAAGTTATAAAACCTACACGGAATCCCCATACATATTCCTCTTTTGTGGCTCCATCGAGCTTTATCCCGAGGAGATTTTTTGATCTGTTAATTATCATACCAAATAGGGACTCTTTCATTGTATCCTCAAAGAAGAGTCCAAAATAAGCATCATCTGTCACCACAACGAGCTTTATACCCTTTTCTGCGATCTCCACAAGACCATCTGCCATTTTTTGGCCTTCTTCAACAGTAGGCATGTATCCTGATGGGTTATTTGGGAAGTTTAAAATAATTACCACCTTACCCTTTTTTTCACCGAGTTCTTTTGTTTTAGTAAGTAAAGCCTCCACATCAAAGCCACCCTGTGGAGTAAAGGTATTAAAAGTAACTAATTCTGCTCCTCTTCTTGTAACATAGGTTAATCTATAGTTACCCCAAAACATGTCTGGCATAAGGACATAATCTCCTGTATCAACGAACATATCAGCAATAATGCTTAGCCCATGAGTCAGGGCATTAGTCACAATAGGTGTTCCGAAAAACTTGCCTTTCATAGAGGGGTTTTCTTCTATCTGTTTCTCTCTCCATTTTTTTCTAAGATCAGCTCTACCAGTAGCTGGGGCATATGGGAAAAGATCTGCTGGTTTAAATGTTTTTAATGGTTCGTATATACAATCAAGGTACATGGGGCCACCCTTCTCGGTGGCTATACCGATAGTGGCGTTGTATTTGTATGCTTTTTCTTTGGCTTCTGCTGCCTGTGTCAAAATACCTTTTGGGAAGAAAAGATTTTTACCAAGATCCGATAACATTTCTAAAACTACAGAATTTTCTGAAGCTATAATGTCATTTAATTCTTTTGCCAATGGATTCATGTGTAAACCTCCTAAAATTTTTATCATATTAAGATAAATCGATAAAATATGCAATATTTTATTGAAAAAAGGAAATTTATGTTTATAATATTCTCAGGTAAAACGTATTTATAAAAAAATAAGGAGGTTAAAATGCCTACAGAACTTATGAGAGCCCTAAAGACAGCTTATGAAGCAGAAAAGGAGGGCCTAAGGGCATATCTTAAATATGCAAAACAAACAAAGGTTTCCACTGGTAAAAATATGTTTATTCAATTGGCATTGGATGAAGTTGACCATATGGAGCTTATCGAAAAGTTTATGGAAAAAACATTGGCGGGGCAACCCATAGAACATGTGAATGTACCAAAAGCAAGAATATCCAAATTTATGCCTTCCGCAAAGGAACTTAAGCCTAAGATTACAGAAAAATCTTCTTTGGGTGACGAAGACGCTTTGAAAGTGGCTTTGGCACATGAGGAAAAAGCTATGAAGTTTTATTATGAGGAAGCTGAAAAAGCTACAGATCCCAAAGTAAAAGAGTTTTTTACTAAATTAGCTGAAGTAGAAAAGAAACATTTCGATATTGTAAAAGCGGAGTTAGATTTTATAAGTCAGGATGGCTTCTGGTTTGATACCCAAGAGTTTACCCTAGAGGAAAACCAATAAAAAAGCGGGGTAAACCCCGCTTTTTTTATTATATATTTTTGTATTTTTCAGCTATGGCTACTCTTAAAAGCTCTTTTCTAAGCTGAACCTCAGCTTTTCTAAATTTTATTTCATCCTCATGCCTAATATGCTCTAACGCTTTTTCGGCTTCTAATTTTCTTCTTATCGCTTCTTCGAGGTCTATCTCTCTACCGAGTTCAGCACCTTCAGCGAGGACCGTTACCTTGTTATCGATCACTTCGAAAAAGCCTTTTTCAATGGCAACATATTCAGCTTTGCCATTGACTTTGTAGACAAGTTCACCAATTCTTAGAGCTGTAAGAAAAGCTGTATGGCCAGGTAAAACCCCAAATTCACCTTCTACACCAGGAGCAACAACTTCATCCACATCGATGGAGAGAAGCTGTCTTTCTGGTGAAACGAGCTCTAATCTAAGCTTATCGGCCATGATTATCCTCTTTTCTTAAGCTGTTCAGCTTTTTCATAAACTTCTTCTATGCCACCCACCATATAAAAGGCTTGCTCTGGGAGATCATCACATTTACCGGATATGATCTCTTTAAAGCCTTTTATCGTATCGGCAAGTTTAACATATTTTCCTTTCATACCGGTAAACTGTTCAGCTACATGGAAAGGCTGAGATAAAAATCTCTGGATCTTTCTTGCTCTTGCAACTATCAGTTTATCTTCCTCTGTCAATTCCTCCATACCGAGAATTGCAATGATATCCTGTAGCTCTTTATATCTCTGAAGAATCTTCTGAACCTCTCTTGCCACAGTGTAATGCTCTACCCCAACAATGTTAGGATCAAGGATCCTTGAGGTTGAGTCAAGGGGATCCACTGCAGGATATATACCAAGTTCAGCTATCTGCCTTGACAAAACTGTTGTAGCGTCAAGGTGAGCAAACGTTGTTGCAGGAGCTGGGTCGGTCAAGTCGTCTGCAGGCACGTAAACAGCCTGAACAGATGTAATAGATCCCTTCTTAGTGGATGTAATCCTCTCCTGTAACTCACCCATCTCAGTGCCGAGTGTGGGCTGGTAACCAACCGCAGATGGCATCCTACCAAGCAGAGCAGAAACCTCAGAACCAGCCTGAGTAAATCTGAATATGTTATCGATAAAAAGAAGCACGTCTTGCCCTTCCACATCTCTAAAATACTCAGCTATGGTAAGACCGGTAAGACCCACCCTCATCCTCGCACCGGGGGGCTCATTCATCTGGCCGTAAACAAGGGCAACTTTATCCAAAACACCTGACTCATGCATCTCTAAATAAAGATCATTACCTTCCCTTGTTCTTTCACCAACACCGCAAAATACAGAATAACCACCGTGCTGTTTTGCAATGTTGTTAATCAATTCCATGATAAGAACTGTCTTACCAACACCAGCACCACCAAAAAGACCAGTTTTACCACCTTTTGTGTAGGGCTCCAAAAGGTCGATAACCTTAATTCCAGTTTCGAGGATATTGCTACCGGTATCCTGGTCCTCCAATTTGGGAGCTGGTCTGTGGATCGGCCAATAATCTATGGCCTCTACTGGACCTTTTTCGTCGATAGGTTCACCAACGACGTTTAAGATCCTACCCAAAGCACCTTTTCCAACAGGAGCAGTTATGGCTTTGCCTGTATCTATTGCCTCCATGCCTCTGACAAGTCCATCGGTGGAAGTCATAGATACGGTTCTTACCGTATTCTCTCCAAGGTGCTGTTCAACCTCACAGATGACTGTGGCTCCGGTTGCTTTGTTTTCAATCTTAATTGCGTTGTAGATTTCAGGTAATACACCTGAGTCGAACTTTATGTCGACTACAGGACCGATAACCTGAACTATTTTACCGACATTTGTCATCATAACTCTCCATGAAACTGTTATTTTATTTTAAAGCTTCTGCACCGTTTACAATATCAAGTATCTCTTTGGTAATGGCAGCTTGTCTTGCCTTATTATAAGTAAGGACAAGCTTCTTTATAAACTCACCAGCATTTCTTGTAGCATTGTCCATTGCAGCCATTCTCGCCCCATGTTCTCCCGCTGTTGACTCAAGAAGGATGCTAAAGATATTAAAATTTAAGAACTTTGGTAAAATCTCTTTGATGAGTAAAGCAGGACTTGGCTCATATAAATAATCTGTGGAGTCGGCAGTTGCTTCATCCAATGAAATCGGAAGTAGTTTTACAACTTTTGGTGTTTGATAGACTATGGATCTAAATTCATTATAAATAACATACAGTTCGTCTATTTCACCGTTTATAAAATAATTATTGATCTTTTCTCCGATTTCAACGGCGTCGTCGTATCTAATTCTGCCACCAAAGGTTATGTAACTGTCAAGAATGTTGTATTTTCTTTTGCGGGCAAATTCATCAATTTTTCTACCCACTGTGATTATTTTTATGTTCTTATCTGTGTGTTGTTTTGTAAATGCGACAAAAGACTTTATTATGTTGTTATTGAATGCACCACACAGACCTCTGTCAGAACTTACTATAACCACACCTATGTTTTTTACCTCTTCCCTCGGCTGTAAAAAAGGATGAATCTCTTTAGATACTCTGCAGCCTATGTTGTTAACAAGCTCTGTTAACTTACGTGCATAAGGTTTTGCTGCATGCATTGCTTCTTGAGCTTTTCTCATTTTAGCAGCAGAAACCATTTTCATAGCTTTGGTTATCTTCTGTGTATTCTTAACAGAGTTTATTTTTCTTTTTATATCCCTCATTCCTGGCATTTTAGCATCCTGATTATGCAGTAAACTGCTTTTTAAATTCTACAACTGTAGCTTTTATTTTGTCTATAAGTTCATCGGAAAGGGCTTTTTTCTCTACTATTTCATTCAAGATCTCTGGTTTATTGATCTTGACATAGTTTATAAACTCTGATTCAAACTTTCTGACACTTTTGGTGGGGATATCATCGAGATATCCGTTAACACCACAGAATATGGCAATTACTTGTTCTTCTACAGGTACTGGCTCGTATTGTCCCTGTTTTAGGAGTTCAACGAGTTTTTCACCTCTATTAAGCTGAGCTTGAGTGGCAGCATCCAGATCACTACCGAACTGGGCAAAAGCTGCAAGCTCCCTATACTGAGCAAGCTCAAGACGAAGTCTTCCTGCCACCTGTTTCATCGCCTTAATCTGAGCAGCACCACCAACCCTTGAAACTGACAAACCAACGTTTACTGCTGGTCTGATACCAGAATAGAATAGATCACTTTCAAGGTATATTTGACCGTCTGTGATCGATATAACGTTTGTTGGAATATAAGCAGATACATCTCCAGCCTGAGTCTCTATTATTGGCAAAGCTGTGAGTGAACCTCCACCATTTTCTTCGTTCAGTTTTGCTGCTCTTTCAAGAAGCCTTGAGTGTAGATAAAAGACATCACCTGGATACGCTTCCCTACCAGGAGGTCTTCTAAGTAGCAAAGAAAGCTGTCTATATGCAGTAGCTTGTTTTGAAAGATCATCGTAGATCAAAAGAGCATGTTTACCTCTATCTCTAAAATATTCCCCCATGGTACAACCAGCGAAAGGAGCTATAAATTGAAGAGGGGCAGGATCACTCGCAGTAGCGGAAACTACTATTGTATATTCCATAGCTCCATGCTTTTCGAGTGTATCTATAATTCTGGCAACAGTGGATCTTTTTTGACCTATTGCCACATAAACACAGATTACATTTTTACCTTTTTGATTGATAATTGTGTCCACTACGATTGCTGTTTTACCTGTCTGCCTGTCCCCAATGATAAGCTCCCTTTGTCCTCTACCTATTGGGATCATGGCGTCAATGGCTTTAATACCAGTTTGTAGTGGTTCATGAACAGGTCTTCTTTTGATGATACCTGGTGCAATTTTTTCAATAACATCATACTCTGTAGTGTTTATGGGACCTTTACCATCGATAGGCATACCCAATGGGTTTACAACTCTTCCTACCAATGCTTCACCCACAGGAACTGATGCTATTCTACCAGTTCTCTTGACAACGTCACCTTCTTTGATATGCTCATAGTCACCCATAACAACGATACCAACATTGTCCTCTTCCAAGTTGAAAACTATGCCATAAACACCGCCAGGTAATTCCACAAGCTCCCCAGCCATGACATTATCAAGACCGTATACCTTAGCGATACCATCACCGGCGCTAAGAACAGTACCGATCTCTTCCATTTGAACTTTTTGCTCAAAGTTTTGGATCTGTTCCCTTATTATTTTACTAATCTCTTCAGCTCTTATCTGCATCAGCATAACTCCTTGAAATATGTATTTATATTTCCATCAATTTATCTGTTAGTCTATCCAATTGCCCTTTAATACTTGCATCATAGAGGTTGCTTTTAATTTTTGCAGTAAAACCTGCAATTATAGACTTATCTTTAATAACTTTTAATAAAACCTTTTTCTTGGTTATTTCAGCTAGTTTAAATTCTATCTTTTTAAGTGTATCCTCTTTTAATTCCTCTGCTATTACTACAGATGCTTCAACAACACCTATTTCATCATTGTAAAACTGAACAAAGCTTTCGTAAACACTAGGGAAGATGTTTAGTCTATTTTTGTTAATAAGTAGTATTAAAAAGGACTTAATCTCACTGGATAGCTTTAGTACTTCTGCCACAGCATTTATAGCTGATAGCTTATCGGCTTTTTTAATTATCGGACTTTTTATCACTTTTTCAAGATCTGGGTTTGTATCAATGAGATTTTTTAATTTGCGCAACTCATCCATAACATTTTTTTTGTCCTCGAGAGATTTGAGGGAATTGTAAATTGCTATAGCATACCTTTTTGAAACGACCATATCTTTCAATGTAAGTCTCCTATCTTGTTAATGTAATTGTTTATGATTGTTTCATGTTTATTGGTATCAAGGGAGGATTCTATTTTTTGTAATGCAGTGTTCTTTGCCAGTTCAAAGGAATACCTTTTTAACTCTGCTTTAGCCCTAATAACATCTGACTCGATGAGAGACTCGGCGAAATCTTTTAGCTTTTTAACAGTTTGATCAGCTTCATTTAATATTCTATTTTTTTCTGCTTCGACAGCTTTAATAGCCCTCTCTTTCATATCTTCAAGCTCTTTATTCATGGCTGAGAGTTTAGATTTATATTCTGCAAGCTCCCTCTGTGCATCTTCTTTTGCCTTGATGGCCTCGTTTATAGCAGTTTTTATATCGTCAGTACGTTTGTCAAGGGCATTTAATATAGGTTCTTTCAACAGCTTGTAGAGTATAAATGCAAACACAAGAAACACTATGGATCTCCAAACAAAGCCCATCACCAGATTACCACTACTAACGCCAGAGGCATAACTGAGCATTGGAAATGTTGATATAATTGTAAACAGTATAATCTTTTTCACATCTATCTCCTTATGACGCGTTGCCTAAGATCTTATTGATTATCAAATCAGCTATTTCATTGGACTCTGAAGCCAGAGTGGCTTTTGATCTTTCCAACTGTAGCCCTATTTCAACTCTCGCATCAGAAATCCTCTTGTCTATTTCAGCTTTTGCTTTATTTACCTTTTCAGAGGCTATTGCAATAGCTTCTTCTCTTATCTTTTTTTGATAGTCAGCCACTTCGGCTTTTACTGCATTGAGCTTCTCTTCGTATTCTTTTTTTAAGCTTGCTACCTCATTTCTGAGAGCCTCTGCATCTTTTAAAAGGGATTGTATTTTGCTGTTTCTACTATGCACGTTTGAAGAGACAGGATCAAATATCAATTTTTTTCCTAAAAACAAAATAACTAAGAACTGAAACATCTGTAACAGCAAGGTATGGTCAATACTAATCATTATTCACACTCCGATGTATACTGTACACAATTTTTGATATCAAATTTACAGTTTTTTGTCAATAATAAAATTATGTTTATTTCCGATAAAACATAATTTATTATTGATGAATATGTTTTACTTTCTTAAAATATCTATCCCTGGCAGACTACCAAATTCGATATATTCCAGGGAGGCTCCCCCACCTGTTGAGATGTGGGATATCTTTTCAGCATAACCAGCTTTTTTTATGGCACTAACAGAGTCACCACCGCCAACAACAGTTGTCCCATCTGCTTCACTGAGAGCTTTGGCTATTTCAAAGGTGCCCTTGCAAAAGTTTTCATTTTCAAAAACACCCATAGGTCCATTCCAAAGGATGGTTTTCGAGTTTAGAATCTCATTTACAAAGAGTTTTAAGGTATTTTTCCCTATGTCAAGGCCCATCAAGTTATCTGGAATATCCTGGGTATCCACATATACTGGATTGCCATCAAATTCTTCTGAACATATGTGGTCAACGGGAAGTATTATGGGAACGCCTTTTTCTTCGGACAGTTTTAGTGTTTCTTCTACAACGCCTAAGAATTCGTTTTCTACAAGAGACTTACCGATGTTTTTACCCAAAAATTTTAGAAAAGTATAGGCCATTGCTCCGCCGATGATTATTTTGTCTGCTATATTGATAAGGGCCTTTATAACACCTATTTTGTCGCTAACTTTTGCACCACCTAAAATAGCTGTAAAAGGTTTGTCTGGCTTTTTAAGGAGCTTTTCGAAATAAGTAACCTCCTTGTTTACAAGGAAACCAGCAGCTTTTTGATCGACTAACTCAGGCAAACCATATACAGAAGCATGTTTTCTATGACAGGTACCGAAGGCATCGTTTACATATACTTCGGTAAATTTTTTTAATTCAGAAGAAAACTCAGGAAGGTTTTTCTCTTCACCTTTATAAAATCTGAGGTTTTCCAGCAAGATAACGTCTTTGTTTTTCATTTGTTCCACTTCTGTTATAACCTTTTCTCCGATACAATCCTCTACAAACCTGACTGGAAATAGCTTGCTGTTGATATACTCAGCCACAGGCTTTAAAGAGAATTCGCTATTGAATTCCCCTTTAGGTCTGCCTAAATGTGATGCTAAAATGACTTTTGCTCCCTTATTCCTTAAATAGTTGATTGTTGGTAATGCTTCTATAATTCTGGTATCATCTTTTATTGTTCCATTTTTTATGGGTACATTAAAATCTACCCTAAGAAAAACTTTTTTCCCTTCTACCGCTAAGGATTCAATGTTTCTTATCACAGAGTCCTCCTGTATTAAATATAAAAGAGGGCACTTCAGTGCCCATGATTATTTAAAGTAGCTTTGTTATAAGTTCGATCACCCTATTTGAGTATCCCCATTCATTATCGTACCAGCTAAACACCTTTACACATGTACCTTCAATAACCTTGGTAAGAGGGGCATCAAAAATTGAAGAATGAGGGTTGCCATTGAAATCACAGGAAACGAGTTCCTGATCAACATACTGAAGAATCCCCTTTAATTCACCCTCTGCGGCTTCTTTGATGGCGGCATTTACCTCCTCTTTTGTAGTGGCTTTTGAAACGTTACATGTTAGATCAACAAGGGAGACGTTTGGTGTGGGGACTCTTATTGCTAGTCCATCGAGTTTACCTTTTAGTTCCGGTAAAACGAGACCCACAGCTTTTGCTGCTCCCGTTGAGGTGGGGATCATAGATAGAGCAGCAGCTCTGGCTCGTCTAAGATCTTTGTGTGGAAGATCCAAAATCCTTTGATCATTGGTGTAGGAATGGATAGTAGTCATGAGACCATTTATTATGCCAAATTTTTTATGGATAATTTTTGCTACAGGAGCTAAACAATTTGTAGTACATGAGGCATTGGATATAATATGATGTTTGTTTTTATCGTAGGATTCAAAATTAACGCCCAAAGCGACTGTTATATCAGGGTCCTCTGCAGGTGCAGAGATAACAACTTTTTTGGCACCTGCCTCAAGATGTTTTGATGCCTGTTCCCTTTTTGTAAATATACCAGATGACTCTAAAACAACGTCTACGTTAAGATCCTTCCATGGTAGCTGAGCAGGATCTTTTATGGAATATACTTTTATATGCTTGCCATTGACTATAAGGTTGTCATCTTTGTAGCTTATTTCCAGGTCAGCTATGCCATGAACTGAGTCGTACTTTAAAAGATGTGCCAATGTTTTAGCATCTGTTAAATCGTTAATTGCTACAAAATCAATATCAAGTTTTTGAGCAAATGCAGCTCTGAAGGCGCATCTACCTATACGGCCAAAACCGTTAATTGCTACTTTTAGGCTCATTATTGTCCTCCTTTTTTTCTAACATGTTCTTTATATATAATATCTGACCACTTAAAAAGTCAAAAACTTTTTTAATTTCTTCATCTTCTATCCTCTTTTTGTTGTTAATGATATTAAAGAGTCTTTCTATTGAATAAAAGGTCTTTTTAGCCGTTTCATTCTGTTTTATTGCTTGTTCTTCGTATCTTTTGGCGTAGTTCTTAATTGTTGTAAGAGCTTTTGATAGTTTGATTTCTAACTCTTTTTTCTCAGCTCTGAGCCTTAGAAGTTCATTTACAGTATCTTGTTGCATAATGGTGTTAAGAACATTTGTCATTTTGGATATCTTAGTTTTTGCTTTATCGTAGGCATCTAAAAGTTCTTCATATGCTTTTTTTAATGAGCTTATTTCGTTTATATTTTCTATATTCTTTTTACTTATTTCTGATAATTCAATCTCTGATTTTCTTAATGAATCTATAAGCTGGTACTGTTCTGTGATATCATGTATATATTCGCCTACCTCTATCAGATTGCCCTCTTGGTCGAATATGGGGAACATATTTTGTTCGTAGGTATATTTTTCCCCATCTCTCTCTATTGTGATGTGTTGTTTAATACAGTTTTTTTCGGCTCGAATCTGATCGATTTTACACCAAGGGCATTTGTCTGAGAGATTATAGATCATTTTAAAACATTTTCCGCCAACTAATCTTGGTAGATTTGTTTCTCCTGCAAATTTTCCGGCTGCAAGGTTAACATTGTTAATATCGTAGTGGAGGTCCATCGAAAAAAAAGGTAGATTAAATCCGTCGATGAGTTTGAGCATTTTTTGGCGACTTTTTTTCAAAATATTCACACTTTCTTCTAAACTCTCTATGAGGGATTCTTTAGAGGCTAATGTTTCCTCTAGTCTACTTTTTTCCTGCTCCCTTGTGGCGAGCTCTTTTTCACATATACTAAGCTCATCCCTTAAGAAATCTATCTCTTTATTTGTCTGAACAATTTCATTTTTAAGCTCTATCAAATTGTCAAATATTGTTGCGATGAATTTGTTTAAATATTTACCTTCCCTATTATCCTGAACTATAAGTACATATCGTTTATTTTGAATCTCTATTCTGAAAAAATAGAAGGTTATGATATCTTTGTTTTTTCTAAAGAAATAGAGACTTACCTTCTCGTTTAACAAATATTTTTTTATAAAATCAGGGATTGGGGTCTCAGTAAATTTGCCGTTTGTATAGTATTTGAATTTTTCTTCATCGAGTTGGTATAGAAATATGTTAATAAATTCATCAAGATTTAGATATGTAAGTAGTTGTTCAATGTTTGTCATGTAAATAACCCCTTTGAAAATATATAACAATCCACTTTCTTAGCTCCTGCACTCATCAAAACTTTGCTGCACTCATTAATTGTAGCTCCTGTAGTCATTATATCATCAACTAACAAAATTTTCAAATCAAATAAGTTTTTTTCACAGCTAAAAGCGTTTTTTACATTTTCATAACGTTCTTTTTTCCTGAGTTTCCATTGATACGTAGTATGTCTCTTTCTTTTTAGTATTCTTTCAAATTTAATTCCATATATCTTAGCTATAGTTTTTGCAATGTAATCAGCCGGATGTATAAATCTTCTAAATCTTCTTAAAAAGCTTGATGGAACGGTGGTGATAATATCATAGAAGTCAAACTTAAATAACTGTTTTTTTATTAGGTAATCTAATAGGGTCAAACCCTTTAGATTGTAATGAAATTTAATCTTTTTAAGTAAGGTTTTGATACTACCTTGATACCAGTATGGTATGAAGAGCTTATTATAGTATTTGGGGATGATGCAATTATTGCAAGTACTTGCCTTTATAGATAGGGGATAACCACATTTTTGACAAAAAGTGTTAATTTTTTTAATGTTTTTAAGACAGTTATCGCATAAAGTTTGATAATAAACTATCTTGCAAGAACAGCCTATGCATTCTGCATAAAATAACTCATCTAACATAAACTGCACTTGACAAATCTTTTTAAAAGATATATTAGCACACATACGCAATAAGGGATGGGGCTGTAGCTCAGCTGGGAGAGCGCATGAATGGCATTCATGAGGCCAGGGGTTCGATCCCCCTCAGCTCCATAATGGTTCAATTGTTTGTTCTTTTGGGTTCCCATAGTTGTTTAAAAATTCGATAGCTTTTTCGACTATATCTTTGGTACCTGTTATATATATGATATCTTCAGATTTTAAAATATCTTCTGCATTTGGACTTTGTATTATATGATCACCTCTACGGATAGCTATTATACTGGCACCTGTGTTTGCTCTTAGGCCGACTGCTTTGATCCTTTCACCAGCTAATGGGCTATCAGGTAGTATCATATAGGGTACTATATCTATGATGAGGTCATCGATTTTGTCTGTAAACAGTTTTTTAGGGGAAATGTCGATAGTCCTTAGGGATTCATAGTTGTTCTGTCTTATTTTTTGAGTCATTAGGTGGATTATATTGATAGGGATATTGTATTTAACAAGAACTCTTGAAAAGATCTCTATAGATGTCTCAAACTCTTCAGGTATTATCTCATCTGCTCCTAATCTTTTAAACATCTCCACTTCGGCAACATATCTGGTTCTAACTATTATTACGACATTTTCATTGATTGTTTTCGCCATCTTTACTATCCTTTTTGTGGCTTCTGGATCAGAAATGGCTATTACTACAACCTTGGCTGTTTTAATACAAAGACTTTTTAATATCTCTTCTTTTGTTGCATCACCAAATATGATAGGTTCGCCTTTTTCTTGCATCTGCTTTACAGTACTTATGTTCATTTCGCAAATGATATAACTAATATTTGTTTCCTTCAGAACATGGCTTAAATTCCTACCGTTTAAACCATACCCAATTATAATTACATGATCAGAAAGCTCGTCCTGATGTTCTTCTTGAGGCTGTTTTTCTTGTTTTTTGAAAAAGATATCGTATATCTTATAGCCATACTTAAAACCGAATGGTGTAAGTACCATTGAAAAAACTGATCCAGCAAGGAAAAGCTGATAAAAATTGTTATCGATTATATTGAGACTTTTAGCAAGTGCTGCCACTACAAAAGAAAATTCACCTATTTGAAATAGAGACATACCTAATCTAAAGGAGATCTTTGTACTTTTAGAAAGATAGTAGGATATTGAAAATATTACAAAGCCTTTTATGATGAGCAAGGCTATAAAAAATATAATTACTTTGTCCAGATTTTTTATGATAAATGCTGTATCGGTTAGTAACCCAATTGACACGAAAAAGATTGCTAAAAAGCTATCTTTAAAGGGTTCGATATCGGCAATTATCTGATGGGTATAGATAGAGTCTGCAAGAACAACACCAGCCAAAAAAGCCCCTAATGAGGTTGATATACCCATAAGACTTGTAATGTATGCCATACCGAGGCTGATGACGATGATTGTAAGGATAAAAATCTCTTTTACTCTAAGCTTTGCTATTTTTGATAGTATAAAGTTAGTTAGGTATTTTGATATGAAAAATACTATTATTCCAAGAACAATTGATACCAATACCTTTGAAATTATATCGATGAAAGATATGTAGGTGGATGCAAAAAGAGGTACAATAACCATTACTGGTACAACCATAATATCCTGAAAGAGTAAGATACCTATACCTATCTTGCCGATGGGTGAGTCGGTAAGACCTTTTTCTGAAATTAGTTTTAGAACTATTGCTGTACTACTTAGGGCAGTAAGTATGCCTAAAAGTATGGCATTTAGATAGTTATAATACATGGTTCCAATGATAAAAAATATAGCAAAGGTACCTATAACCTGAATAAAACCTCCAATGAAAACATATCTTTTTAATCTAATCAATTTATCTATTGAGAACTCCAGTCCGAGGGTAAAAAGTAGGAGTATTATGCCGATTTCAGAAATGGCTTCTATTGTATGACTATTAGATATAAGTTTTAGTCCATTCGGACCAATAATAGCACCTGTAAGAATAAAACCTATTATTGGATGTATTTTCAATTTTGTTAAAATTGTGGTGATAACAACTGAAGATCCTAACAGTATTATGATATATAAAAAGATATTATTTTCCATCTAACCCCTGTGGCTTAGAGATATTATAATATCCTTTGTGAGATTATAAATTTTTTGAACGGAGAGTTTTTCTAATTTTTCATCGGGGCTGTGGGGGTTATGAATATTAGGCCCTAATGAGATAATATCCAGAAAAGGGTTCTTTTGTGAGAAAACACCACATTCAAGACCAGCATGAATCACTTTTATATTTGGTTGTTCGTTGAAAAGTTTTCTATAGGATCTGATACCTTCCTCAAGCAACGTTGAGTTTTCCTTTGGAACCCATCCTGGATAATCACAGCAGTAATAATAAGAAAACCCAGTGAGCTTTTTTTCGATATTTTTTTTGAGTAGATCCATTGCACCATCTGTGGTACTTCTTAAACTTTCTACAATGATTAGTGTATTGTTTGCCAACTCTATCTTTGCAAGATTTGAAGATGTTTCGATACCTTGAAACCTCCCTTTCATTCTGGTAAATACCCCATGATTTAATTTAGAGAGGGTTTTTAAAATCTCTTTGAAGTAGAATAATACCCCACGATGTTGGGTAACATGGGAGATTGTAAGTTTAGCGTTATCTAAAGGGTATCTTTGGCAGATCTGGTAAAAGATCCTATTTATATCTTCCTTTGTATAATTGGTTAAAAGAGCTGCTGATGCACTTCTTGGTATTGCATTGTGGGCTGTTCCCCCTCTGATATCTAAAATGTATTCAACTTCGATTGCAATCATTAGTTCTGTTAAGAGTTTAATTGCATTTGCATAACCTTTGTCTATGTCTATACCTGAATGACCACCATTTAACCCATCTATCTCTATATGGGTAACTGTAATATTTTCTGAGGTTTTACTTGATAATTCCTTTTTGATAATCATATCTGTGCCACCAGCACAGCCTACTATGAAGGTATTGTCCTCTTCTGAGTCAAGATTTATTAGGTAACGGCTATTTAAAAATGACTTATCAAGATGTTTGGCTCCATTTAGGCCAGTCTCTTCATCGACGGTAAAAAGTAAAGAGATATTCCGGGTACTTGACATCAGCTCCTCTTTAAGGCACATCGAAATTGCCATACCTATTCCGTTGTCTGCACCTAAACTTGTTTTGTTTGCTTTTATGTAGACTCCGTCGTCTGTTAGGGTAATTGGGTCTTTTTCAAAATCATGGTTTGAATCTTTTGTTTTTTCACATACCATATCCACGTGGGATTGTAATATGATCTGTGGGGTTGTTTCAGGGGGATATACAAGGGTATTGCCATAGGGATCTGTCATATATTTAAACCCTTTTGCAATTGCCCATTTTTGAATATATTGAACTATTGCGGATTCTTGTTTTGAGCACCTGGGGATTTTTGATATTTCACTAAAATAGTTAAGAATTTTTTCCAGCATTTTTCACCTTCTGTTCAAAGAATAGACAATCTATCTCGGAACTTTTTTTTACATGGATAGAGGGCAAAAGTTTGCTCTTAAATCCGATTTTTTTGCATAGATATGGGAAATTTTTATCCCAGCTTATTGCAAAATGTACACAATCAAAGCAATTGATTTTATGATTTTGTTTCATTAACCTTAGCTGCAATCTCCCTTATAAAACTGATTAAATCTGATTTATCTACAACATACTTATATTTGGATTTACTACTAATAATGGTCCCCCCATGCCCCGATGAGATTGCTGTGATGATATCATTGTGGTATATAGCTATATAATCGCTTATCTCGTCCCCTTTGCCGTCAGGTAACTCGTAATCTATTATTGCTACATCTATTTTATTGTTATCAAGTATTTTTTTTGCTTCTGATACGGTTTTAGCTATAAAGAGATTGAAATAAAATTTTTTAGATAACATCTCCATAATAGTGTAAAATATATCCTCGTCTTCGACGAAAAGCAAATTGAACATAATTAACCTTTACTTTTATTGTAGATTGTTTTATAAAAAAAGCAATAAAAATTGGAGGTAACATTGAAAAAGATATTGTTGATCACTGTACTTACATTTTTCTTGATTTCTCCAACTTATGCCACTAAAAAGAACAATAAAAAACCGGTTCAGCCTTCTGTGGTGGATAGGCTAAAAAATATCGAGACGATTTCAGCTGACTTTGTTCAGGTAACAACGATTAAAAACTTTTCCAAAGAGACTTACAAAGGGAAATTTTATCTAATAGCTAATCAAAAAGCCCTTTGGGATTATACCGAGCCATATAAGCAGTACTACTTTTTTGATAGTAGAGGTATGGAGTACTATGATGGGTCTACAAATCAGGTTATACGCCAGACAAAAAACTCTTCTAGAGAAGCTGGTTTAGTCTTGTCTGTGCTCTTCAACTTTAGAGAGATCGAAAAGAATTTCGTTGTTGTGGTTAATGGAAAAAGTCAGATTCAATTAAAACCAAAGGTGGATATTGGGCTGAAATATGTAATGTTGTTGGTCAATGCTCATAATGATATAACCGGGATACACAGTGAAGATATCAATGGTAATGTAACGGAGATCACGTTTTCTAATCTTGAAATAAATAAGAAGATAGATAAATCTGTATTTAATGTTAAATATCCTGAGAGTGCTCAGGTTTTTGAGTATTAGTTTTTTCTTGTTTATATGTAAGGTAGTAAAATCTTCTTGATTTAATTTTAAAAATTATTTAACTTTATTTCTCATTTAAAATCGGAAATGAAATTGGCAGTTGTTAAGTAAAAATAAAAAAGGAGGTACTATGAAGAGACTTATTTTAGTGGTTATGTTGTTACTATCAACAGCTTTTCTATCGTATGCTAAGATGATAGAAATAGGTATTACCCAGATAGTAGAACATCCAGCTCTTGATGCCTGTAGAAAAGGTATAATTGACAAGTTGAAGGAGTTGGGTTACGAGGATGGTAAAAATGTTAAATATGATATTCAGATAGCTCAAGGTAATATTGCTACAGCAAATCAGATAGCTAAAAAATTTGTAGGGGATAAAAAGGATCTAATAATAGCGATTGCAACTCCTACTGCTCAGGCTGTGGCCAATCTTACTAAGACTACTCCTATTATTATATCAGCTATTACAGATCCTGTTGGAGCTAAGCTTGTAAAGTCACTTGAGAAACCTGGTGGGAACGTCACTGGTACGACAGACATGAGTCCAGTCAAGGAGCAGATAGAGCTTTTTGAAAAGCTTAAGATACCGTTAAAGCGATTAGGGGTGATATATAATTCTGGAGAGGCAAATAGTAGAGCAATTGTAGAGATCCTAAAGTCAATTATTAAGAACAAGAATATCGAATTAATTGAGGCAACTGTAACAAATAGTAGTGGTGTTTTAATGGCTGCAAAGTCTCTTGTGGGAAAAGTTGATGGGATCTATGTTCCTACTGATAATACAGTTGTGTCTGCTCTTGAGTCGGTGTTACAAGTGTCTTTTGAGAATAAAATACCTGTCATTACTGGTGATACAGACTCTGTAACGAGGGGTGCTTTGGCTTCTTTAGGGATGGATTATTATAAGTTGGGTTTGCAAACAGGTGTTATTGTTGCTAAGGTTTTAAAAGGTGAAAAACCATCTAATATACCTGTAGAGACCTTAAAAGATTTGGACCTTTTTGTAAATGAGTCCACTGCAAACAAGATCGGTATAAAATTAAATCCAGATATTTTAAAGGCTGCAAAAAAGGTTATTAAGTGAGTTTAAAAGATGTTTACTCTTTAAAAAATGACCAGCTTTAGAAAGGGTGGCGTATGAGTTATTATGCTTTTTTGGGTGCCATCGAACAGGGTTTGGTCTTTGGGATAATGGCTATTGGTGTTTTTATAACTTTTAGAGTACTTGATTTTCCAGACCTCTCTGTGGATGGAACATTCCCTTTAGGTGCAGCAGTGGTAGCGGTTATGATTACTAACGGTTTTAATCCCTATTTTGCCACAATCTGTGCACTTTCAGCTGGAGTATTTGCTGGTATGATAACCGGTATATTGAATACAAAGCTTAAAATACTCAATCTTTTATCCGGCATTCTTGTGATGATTGCACTGTATTCTGTCAATATACGGGTTATGGGGCAACCAAATACTGCTTTATTGGGTTTTGAGACGGTGTTTTCTCCTTTTGAAAAGCTGTTTGAGGTAGACAGATATGTAGTAACACCGGTATTCTTTTCTTTAATAGTGTTTATGTTAATCCTTTTGATAGTTTGGTTTTTTCATACAGATTTGGGTTTGGTAATGAGGGGAACTGGTGATAACCCGAAGATGGTAAGAGCTCAAGGGGTTGATAATAATTTTATCACCATATTAGGTTTAGCTTTTTCAAATGGGTTGGTGGCTTTGTCAGGGGCTCTTGTTGCCCAGAGCCAGGGGTCTGCCGATGTAAACATGGGTATAGGTACGATAGTAGCAGGTTTGGCTTCAGTGATTCTTGGTGAAGCTTTTTTGGAACCAAGAACAGTATTTAGAGCTGTCTTATCTGTGTTGATAGGATCAATGTTGTACCGGTTTGCTATTGCACTGGCTCTTTCTTTTAGAATTGGGAGTTTTCAGTTAAGCCCTTCAGATCTAAACCTAATAACAGCTACAATGGTTACCTTTGCCCTTATATCCCCAAAAATCAGACAAATTATTAAGAGTAGGACATGATAGAACTAAGAAATGTAAAGAAGATTTTTAACGCTGGGACCATTAATGAAAATATAGCAATAAAATCATTGTCATTAAGGATAGAACAATATGATTTTATAACGGTTATTGGTAGTAATGGCGCGGGAAAATCGACTATGTTAAATCTTATATCTGGTAACCTGATGCCTGAAGAGGGTGATATTTTTATCAATGATCAAAATGTTACTAAAATGCCTGTCTTTAAAAGGGCTAGTTTTATTGGGCAAGTTTTTCAAGATCCTTTAAGTGGTACCGCTGCATCCCTTACCATTGAGGAGAATTTGGCAATAGCTATGAAAAGGGGTAGTAAAAGAGGTTTGGGGCTTGGTGTAAAAAAAGCTGATAGGGAGTATTTTAGGGATCAATTGTCAAAATTAGGTTTGGGGCTTGAGTATAGATTAAAGGACAGGGTAGGCCTATTATCTGGTGGGCAACGACAGGCTTTGACACTGCTAATGGCTACATTGGTAAAACCCGAAATATTGCTATTGGACGAACACACAGCTGCTTTAGACCCTAAAACAGCTGCCAAGATAATAGAGCTTACAGAATATTTTGTAGAATCATACAAACTTACAGTTCTCATGGTTACTCATAACATGAGACAAGCTCTAAGCTTAGGTAACAGAACCATAATGATGCATGAGGGTGAAATCATATTTGATGTGAAATCCCCCCAGCGTGATACTTTGACTGTTAAAGATCTTTTGGAACTCTTCTCAAAGGTAAGAGGGGAAGAGATAGTGGATGATAAGTTGTTGTTAGTATAAGTATGAGATTTAAAAAGCTTATTATTCATGGTTTTAAATCCTTTGTTGATAAAACTGTGATAGATTTCCCTGAAGGTATAACCTGTATTGTAGGTCCAAACGGCAGTGGTAAAAGCAATATTCTGGATGCTATAAGATGGATTTTAGGTGAACAGAATCCAAAAGAACTCAGAGGCTCTGACATGGATGATATTATTTTCGGTGGTTCTGAAAAAAGAAATCAATCCAACGTTGCTTCTGTAACTCTTGTTATAACCGATTTAGATGAAGAATTAGCTGGAAAGTGGGGATCGTTTAGTGAAATAGAGATTACACGTAAGTACTATAGGGATGGTGATAGGGAATATTATATAAACAATAAAAAATGTAAGCTAAAAGATATCAAAGAGATCTTTTACGACACCGGTTTGGGTGCAAGAAGTATTTCCATAATAGAGCAGGGTAAGGTGGAAAAAATAATCTCTGCTTCTGGTGAGGAAATAAGGCAGTTTTTTGATGAGTCTGCAGGTATTACCAAATTCAAAGAGAAGAAAAAAGAGGCTGAGAAGAGGCTGGAACAGGCAAGAGACAATCTCAATAGGGTCAATGATATAATAGTAGAGGTTAGGGAAAAATATGGTTTGCTCAAGAGCCAAATGGAAAAGCTTCATCTTTATAGAGAGTTAAAAGCCGAAAAGGAACGAATTGATAAAATTATATATGCAATCAGTTATTATAATCTGCTGGGTCAATTAGAGGAGTTGCATTTAAAAAATGATCAATTACAAATTCTGTTATCTGAAGAGGTTTATGGGATTGAACAACTGCAAAAAGATTTAAGGCATTTTGAAGAAAAACTTTTAGAAACTGAAACTGCGCTTAGAAGAGTAAATAATGATATTGTAAGATGTACCGAAGAGATTGGTTTGGTTAATTCAGAGATAAATGTTTTGAAAAGTAATATAGATTCTGCAGAAAAATCCAAGACTCAAATGAATGATGAACTTATGTCTTTATCAAACAGGTTGAAAGATCTTTCTAAGCTTAGGGAAGGATATTTGGGGAAAATCGATGAGCTTGCTACTGTTGTGAATAATAAGAAAGATGAAATTCGTGAATTAGAGGTTTTATTAGATGAATTGATAGATCAAAGGGATGATTATAAAGAGGATCTGAATGTAAATAGGACTAAGTATCTGGATATTGCAGAAAAGGGTACAAAGTTACGCAATCAGATTATAAGGTACGAAACTGAGATTGCCAGAATCAAGCGGGAAACATTAAGGATGGATCAAGAGAAGGAGCAGCTGTTAGGTGACTTAGAAAAAGTTAATCAACTCCTTACCGATTTGAAGATAAAAAGAGATATGTTTGTGAATGATCTTGGCATTATAAAGGAGTCGTTCTTAGCCCAAAAAGCAACCCTTGAAGAGATCAACAATAAAATCAAAAGAATCCAAGAGGAAAGAACAGCCCTAATCATAAAAAATAAGAGTAAAGAACAGGAGATTGAGTTTTTAAAGAATGAGATAAGGGCTTCATCGTTTGGTAAAGAACTCTTTAATAACTTTGATGAGAATCAGATGGCTTTATTGATGGATTATCCTATTGATGATGGCATTAAACAGCTCTATGGTGATGTGGTTGTCTTTAAGAATACTGATAGGCAGGTTATCTTTTCTCTAATGGATAAGATGATTTTGTCATTGAAATTTGTTTTTGAGGAAGATATCGATACTTTAAAAAATAATCTTTCTTCTATTAAACTGATAAATAATACAATTAGGGAATTCAACGGTGTATATTATAAGATAGGTGAAGATGAAAAATCTACAAAACTCATCCAAATGAAGATTAAGCTAAAAAGCCTTGTGGATGAATTGGAAGAGTCGAGCAGTGTTTTAGAGACATTGGATAAAGAGTTAAAAGATCTACATAACAAGAGAGAGGCTATACTTAATGAGATGGCCAACTATGATCAACAAATAAGGGAAATGGAAAAGGAAATTGTCAATATAGATGCTATCATTAAGAACAATAACACGATAAGGGATAATATACTTAAAAGGGAACTCACTGTTAAAAAAGAGATTGTATTATTGGATGATGAGCTAAAAAATCTCGAAGAGAAAATTGCCATAGAAGGGGAGCATCTCAAAGAGATATTTTTGAGCCAGAAGGAGTTGGAGGAAGAGTATGATGATATTAAGAGTAAGTTGGATTATTATGAGGAGCGAATAGAGAGTGAAAAGGAGAAGTTGACAGATTTAAGGGTTGAGTTGTCAAGATTAAATGAGCAACTGAGCTCTTCAAAAAAAGATCTTTCCTATACTGATAAAGAGATAACCTCAGCTACATCAAAGGTTCATCATATAAAGGAGAGGCTGGCAAGGTTGATGTCTGTGGATATTAATAATTGGTTAAATAGCCTTAAGATGAATGAAAAAAAGCTTGATGAACTGGAAAAAAAGAAGATCAGGTTTTATGATGAGAAAAAGTTTTTAGAAAGTGAGATCATAAGTAAAAACGATTCTATAAAAAAATTAAAAGAACAGATAGATGATAGGAATAAGTTTGTGAAAAAGATTGATAATGATCTACAGAATATAAGGATAAGAATTGCCCAAAACAAAACAAGCATGGAGAATCTTGAAAACAGTTATCAAGAGAAGTATTCTTCCCTTTTGAAGGAAGATTACAAGTTATACTATAATGATGACCATGATCTAAAAACGTTGAAGGGTGAGCTAACTGAGTATGAAAAAAGAATAGAGGATATTGGCCCTCTTAATATGGCTGCAGAACAGGAATTTTTTGAGATTAGCGAGAGATACCAGTTTTTAGAAAAACAGAAAGAGGATATAGTAAAGGCTATAGACAGCATATCCCAGATTATTCATGAGATCGATAATAAAACAGTGGAAACATTTAAGGAAACCTTCTTCTCTGTAAGAAAACATTTTAAAGATATTTTTAAAAACCTTTTCGGCGATGGAAAGGCTGAGTTATCCCTTACTGATGAGGAAGATTTGTTGAATACTGGTGTGGAGATATTTGTACAGCCTCCTGGTAAGAGATTGCAAAATATGGCGTTGCTTTCAGGTGGTGAAAAGGCAATGACAGCCTGTGTTCTTCTTTTTGCGATGTTCCTTCACAAACCATCACCATTCTGTTTTCTTGATGAAATAGATGCACCGTTGGATGACGCGAATATCGGTAGGTTTGTAAATATGCTTAAAAGTCTTTCCCAGAAGGCTCAATTTGTTATAATTACGCATAACCAAAAAACGATGGAGTCTGCCCAATATCTTTATGGTGTTACAATGCAGGAACCCGGAGTTTCTAAGATTGTTTCGATAAAGATGGATTAAAAAAAAGCGGGGCAGGCCCCGCTTTGTGGTTGTGTTACATGGAGTCTATGATTGCGTTGAATGTAGGGCTTGGTCTCATAGCTTTAGAGGCTTTTTCATCATCTGGTCTATAGTATCCACCTATATCCTGTGGTTTCCCTTGGGCGTCGATTAACTCCTTGTTGATCTTGGCTTCATTTTCACTCAACTGTTTATATACCTTTTCAAATCGTTCTTTAAGTTGGGGATCTTTGTCCTGATTTGCCAAAGCTTCGGCCCAGTAAAGTGCAAGGTAGAAATGACTACCTCTGTTATCTATTTCACCTACTTTTCTTGCTGGAGATTTTTTATTGTCTAAAAACTTCTCAACAGCCTTATCGAGGGTTTCTGACAATACACGGGCCTTATCATCGTTGAAAACATTTGCAAGGTGTTCTAATGATGCACAGAGGGCTGTGAACTCCCCTAAAGAATCCCATCTTAAATACCCTTCTGCTAAAAATTGCTGAACATGTTTTGGAGCAGAGCCACCGGCACCGGTTTCGAATAACCCACCACCGTTAAGTAGTGGTACAATAGAAAGCATCTTTGCACTTGTACCAAGCTCTATTATAGGGAAAAGATCTGTGAGGTAATCCCTTAGAACGTTACCAGTGACTGATATTGTATCAAGTCCAGCTCTGAACCTTTTAAGGGTAAATCTCATAGCTTCTTGTGGTGCAAGTATATGAAATTCTAAACCTGTTGTGTCGTGCTCTTTTAAATACTTCTCTACTTTAATAATCAGTTGAGCATCATGGGCCCTGTTTTTATCAAGCCAGAATACAGCAGGAGTTTTTGTGAGCCTTGCTCTGGTTACGGCTAATTTTACCCAATCCTTTATGGCAGCGTCTTTGGTTTGGCAGCTTCTGAAGATATCACCTTTTTCTACTTTTTGCTCCATTATTACCTGATTGGTATTGTTATCAACAATTCTTATTATACCTTCATCCTCAGCTATAAAAGTTTTGTCATGGGATCCGTACTCTTCGGCTTTCTGAGCCATAAGACCAACATTGGACACTGAGCCTATTGTGGCAGGATCGTAAGCACCATTTTTTTTGCAATCCTCCATCATCTCTTTATACATAGTGGCATAGCACCTATCAGGGATCATAGCTTTGGTATCCTGAAGCTTGCCATCCTTGTTCCACATTTTACCACCATCTCTGATAACAACAGGCATTGAGGCATCGATGATTATATCGTTTGGCTGATGTAGGTTGGTAATACCTTTGTCAGAGTCCACCATTGCAAGAGCAGGTCTTTTATCATAAACGGCCTGAATATCAGCCTCTATCTCTCTTCTTTTCTCCTCAGGTAAGGATTCGAGCTTTTTGTAAAGATCTCCCAAACCATTGTTTGGATTTACGCCCAGTTGTTTGAATGTATCTGCGTGTTTTTTGAAAACATCTTCATAGAATACTGATACGGCATGACCAAACATAACAGGGTCAGAAACTTTCATCATTGTAGCTTTAAGGTGAAGAGAGAGTAAAAGACCAGATTGTTTTGCATCCTCTATGCTTTCTTGATAAAATTTTCTGAGGGCAGCAACATTCATTACAGAGGAGTCAAGTACCTCTCCATCAAGAAGAGTTACTTTTTCTTTCAACACTTTGCAGTTACCATTTTTATCAACGAATTCATATCTAATAGATGTAGCCTTATCAATGGTAACAGACTTTTCACTTCCATAAAAATCACCCCCTGACATGTGGGCTACATGGGCTTTAGTATTTGGATCCCATGGAGCTAATTTGTGGGGATTCTTTTTGGAGTAGTTTTTTACAGATAATGGGGCTCTTCTATCAGAGTTACCCTCCCTGAGTACTGGGTTTACTGCGCTACCTAAAACTTTTGAGTACCTGGTCTGAATCTCTTTCTCTTTTTCATCCTTAGGATCCTCTGGGTAATCGGGTACTGCATAGCCTTTGTCCTGTAACTCTTTAATGGCAGCTTTAAGTTGTGGTACTGATGCACTAATGTTTGGTAGTTTTATTATGTTTGCTTCAGGCTTTAAAACAAGCTCACCTAACTCTGCTAAATGGTCTGGAATCCTCTGCTCAGGTTTTAAGAAATCGGGAAAGGTAGCTAAAATCCTACCAGATAGAGATATGTCTTTCTCTTCTACCTCTATGCCCGTCCCTTTTAAAAAAGCCTGAACAATGGGTAGAAGGGAGTATGTGGCGAGTGCAGGTGCTTCGTCAATTTTTGTCCAGATGATTTTTTTTGCTGACATAACGTTTCTCCTTATTATGTTTTTTATCTAAAATCTTTGTATACAGTATACAAAATATATATTAGAGTTTCTTCTATTTGTCAAGTGAATTGTAAAAATTATTATGAAAGTAGTTCTTTGGATAAAACGGTGTTATTATTGATAAAGGTAGGTGCTTGACAAGTGTTGCTCATGTTCATTGTTGTGTGGTGTCAAGTAAGTGTCTGATAAATAATCATAGATTTGGCTTATAGTCTGTATATAGTTTTTCTATAGCATATCATTACGATTTTTGTTCTTTATTCTTTGAAAATGGGTTTTGGTTGTGATGGGTTTTCTATTGTTTGTTGTATTTGTTTTTTGTGTTGAGTTGTTCTATTTGAAAGTGTCGGAGCAATTTTTTGTGTTTTGATGAAAATGTTTGTTTGATATATGTTTACTTCTGGTGATGGTTTTGTGTTTGTTTGTTTTTTTATAATGTTGATTATCTGTGTTTTGTGGGTTTTTAAAAATTATAAAATCTTTTGATAATTGTTAAGTCGATATTGCTTGACATTTTCATTATATTTGTGTTAGTGTATACAGTATACATAAAAGGTCGCGATATATAAAATAAAGTTAAGGAGGCTTTTATGGCTTTTAAAAGACCAAAGATAGCATTAATAGGTGGTGGACAGATCGGTGGAGTTCTTGCACAGCTTTGCGCTATCAAAGAGCTTGGTGATGTTGTTATGTTTGATATTGTTCAAGACATGCCCCAAGGTAAAACCCTTGATATAGCTGAGGCAGCGAGAATCGATGGATTTGATATTAAATTAAAGGGTACAAATTCCTACGAAGATATTAAAGATGCAGATATATGTATTGTAACTGCTGGTCTTCCAAGGAAACCCGGTATGAGTAGAGATGATCTTTTGACTACAAATGCCAATATTATAAAGCAGGTTGCTGAAGGTATCAAAACTTATGCTCCTAACTCTTTTGTCATAGTTATTTCCAATCCCCTTGATGCTATGGTTACCCTGATGAAAGAGATTACTGGGTTCCCAGCAAATAGGGTTTTTGGACAGGCTGGGGTTCTTGACTCCTCCAGATTTGCTACTTTTATAGCTTGGGAACTTGGGGTTTCTGTGAAAGATGTCAATGCTCTTGTACTTGGGGGGCATGGGGATACTATGGTTCCTCTTGTAAGATATGCAAATGTAAATGGTTGTCCTGTTATGGAGCTTCTTGAGCAAAAGTATGGGGCAGAAAAGGCTAAAGAGGTTATGGAAGCTATGGTTCAAAGAACAAGAAATGCTGGTGGTGAGGTGGTTGCTCTTCTTAAGACAGGTTCTGCTTTTTACTCTCCAGCTTCTGCTGCAATTCAAATGGCCGAAGCTGTTATCAGAGATGAAAAGAGGGTACTACCAGTTTGTGCACTTTTAAACGGAGAATATGGTGTGAAAAATCTTTATGTTGGTGTACCAGTAGTTTTGGGTGCTAATGGTGTTGAAAAGATTATAGAACTCAAGCTCAACGAAGAAGAGCAGAAGATGATGGATATATCTGTTAATGCCGTTAAAGGGCTTGTCGAAGATCTTAAGAGGCTTGGTTTCTTGTCATAAATCCTCAGGAGGGTTTAACCCTCCTTAATTTTTTAAAATTATGTTGAAATATTTTTAAAACTGAAATATATGATTTTTCTAATAAACTTAAAGGAGTTTTTTAGATGGCTAAAGCTGAAAGAATAGAAATTATTGAGAAATGGTGCAAAGGCTGTGAGATATGTGTGGAGCTTTGCCCAACCGGTGCCCTTGAAATGAGGGATTTTAAAGCTTCAGTGAAGGACTTAGAAAAGTGCACTGCATGTATGCAATGTGAATTAAGATGTCCTGATTTTGCAATTATCGTTTATAAGAAAGAGAAAGAATAAGAAACAGAATGAATATGTTAGGAGGCATTAAGTGGCTAAAAAAGTAGAATTTATGATGGGTAACCATGCAGTTGCTGAAGGTGCCCTATATGCTGGATGCCGTTTTTACGGTGGATATCCCATTACACCTTCCACAGAGGTTGCAGAAAGGATGGCAGAGAGGTTGCCTCAAGTAGGTGGAAGGTTTATACAGATGGAAGATGAGATTGCTGCAATGGCTGCTGTAATAGGTGCGTCTATTGCTGGTGTTAAGAGTTTGACTGCAACAAGTGGTCCGGGATTATCTCTTAAACAGGAAAATATAGGTTATGCAATGCTCTGTGAGATTCCTGTGGTAATAGTGGATGTCATGAGAGGGGGTCCTTCTACAGGGATGCCAACAGGACCAAGCCAATCCGATATTATGGCTGCAAAATGGGGAACTCATGGTGATCATCCAGTTATTGCTGTGGCACCTTCATCTGTTCAAGAACAGTTTACAGAGACTGTAAGAGCTTTCAATCTTTCTGAGAAGTATCGTTGTCCAGTTTTCGTCTTGACCGATGCTATTATAGGGCAGATGATGGAGCAGATTGTTATTCCAGAACCTGGCGAGCTGGAGGTTGTGGAAAGACCAAAACCTACTTGTAAGCCGGAAGAGTACCTCCCTTTTGATATGGATAAAGAGATCGTACCCCTTGCTCCTTTTGGATCTGGTTACAGATTCCATATAACAGGCCTTCATCACAACTCTGACGGATTTCCTACTAATGATGCGGTATTGCATACAAAAAACACTATAAGAATCATAGAAAGGTTGAACAAAAACTATGATGATATTGTGAAAGTGGAAGAGTTTATGACTGATGATGCAGAGGTGCTTGTCTTTGCTATTGGGGTTTCTGCAAGATCTGCAAAGCATGCTGTTGTGGAAGCAAGAAATGCTGGAATAAAAGCAGGACTTGTAAGACCACTTACAATATGGCCTTTCCCTGAGAAACATTTGGATAGATTAATAGAGAAGAATAAAGTTAAGGGTATTGTTGTCCCTGAGATGAATTTGGGGCAGATGACTCTCGAAGTTCAGAGGGTTGCTAAGGGTCGCTGTGGGGTAGAAGGTTTATACAGCTTGTTATTGGAGCCAATACTTCCGAGTGATATCCTTGAAAAAATTAGGAGGTTTGTATAAATGGCTTACGATTACGCTAAATATATAAGAAAGGGGAAATTACCCCATATATGGTGTGCTGGTTGCACCTATGGTATAGTTTTGAAATCTATGATAAGAGCTATAGATTCTTTGGGTTGGGATAAAAACGATATCGTTGTTACTTCAGGTATTGGATGTGCAAGTCGTTTACCAGGTTATGTGGATTTTAATACTTTGCATACTACACACGGTAGATCTATTGCTTTTGCTACAGGTGTAAAGATAGCTAATCCAAAGCTTAAGGTTATCGCCTTAGGTGGTGATGGAGACATGACAGCTATTGGTGGTAATCACTTCATTCATGCATGCAGAAGAAATCTTGATATGGCTATCTTTGTATTTAACAATAATATCTATGGTATGACTGGTTCCCAATATTCACCTACCACTCCAAAAGGTGCTTGGGCAACAACATCTCCTTATGGTATGACTGAAAATACTTTTGAAATTACTGATCTTGCTAAGGGTTCTGGTGCTACTTTTGTCGCAAGGACAACAGCGTATCATGTAGCCCATTGTGAAAAGATGATAAAAGAAGCCCTTACACATAAGGGTACAAGTGTATTGGAAATCATAAACGCTTGTCCAACAGGTTTTGGTAGAAAGAACAAATTTAAAACTCCTGCGTCAATGCTTCTATGGATGAAAGATAATGCGGTCAATATTGAAAGGGCAAAGAATATGACTCCTGAGGAGCTCGCTGGTAAAATCACAATAGGGGTTCTTCACAAAGAGGAGAAGCCTGAATATCTTGATACGTATGATACAGTAGTTGGATTAAAAAAATAGGAGTATAAGATGGCAAGGATAGATATAAGAATTGGTGGATCAGGTGGTCAAGGTACCATTACAGCTGCTGCCATATTGGGTTATGCAGCTGTATATGCAGGTAAAAATGCTGTTCAAACGAAGTCTTATGGTCCAGAGGCAAGAGGCGGAGCTGCTAGGGGTGAAGTAGTTATTAGCGATGAAGAGATAAACTATGTTAAGGTTTTAAAATCTGATATACTTGTAGCTCTTACTCAAGAGGCCTGTGATAAATTTGTAGTGGATGCTAAGGAAGGTAGCATCGTAGTCGTGGACGATTTCATGGTAAAGAATAAGCCTAAAGGTAATTTTAAGCTTTACTCACTACCTATCATAAAGACTGCTGCTGAGGATGTGGGTAAGTCTATGGTGGCTAATATTGTAACGCTGGGTGTAATAAACGAACTTGCAAACCTTATAGACTACGAAAAGCTTGAAAAAGGTGTTTTAAGTAAAGTCCCAAAAGGTACAGAAGAGCTTAACAAAAAAGCGCTAAAAGCTGGTATAGAGCTTGCAAAAGCTGCAAAAAAATAAAAAAGCGGGGTTTATCCCGCTTTTTTAATTAGCTTTGTCTGAGTTGTAATCTAAGGGTATAATATTTTTAGCTTTCAATATATTATATAGAGCATTTATCTTTGTTTTTTGCCATCTTTCGTAGATTTTTAATATGTTTTCTTCGTCTATCAATCTAAAGCTTTTGGCTATCTCCATCAAGACACTGGTTATTTTTAAAAATTCTTTATAAACATTTAGATATAGGTTTTTTATGTCACTTAGTGTATCAATGTGGTTGTATATTCTGTAAAGCGTCAGGAATGATACCTGACCGAGCTTTATAAAATAATCTATATCCACAAGCTTTCTGTTAAGCTTATCCGGGAAGAGACCAGAGTATATGAGACATAAATCCCCTACAGCTTTAATTGTCTGTATCTTTCCAAAAAGGTCCTTTGCAAATGCCTTCATAAATGCCTCACCTAAGGCATCATCGTTAATGATATTTTTATAAAAAAAGTCCTCTTTCTCTATCAGGTTTTTCATAATGGTCATAAGATATAACTTGGCATATTCATTCAACTGAAGGGATGCTTTCCGTTCGTTCTCAGTGACTATGTCGTACATTTCTGATGATATATTTTTTACTACTAACATAATACACCTCCTTGTGTACTATTTCTGACTTCCCTGTTCTTAACTATATGATCGGATAAAATGGTTATATGTTTAGAACGATTTTAAGTTTATTAATAATGTATTTGTATTTAAATAATTTATCTAATCAAGAGGTTGGATTCTATGAGAATCTCCTCGTTTTTTTGAAGATCTTCATAGTTGCCGAAATACAGAATATTACCATTACTTAATATTAGGCACTTGTTACATAGCTTTTGAGCAAGGGTTAAGTTATGGGTGGCTATTATTTTTGTATGTTTGAAATCGTTTAAAATGTTTGCTATCTCAAAGCTGCTTTTTGGATCTAATTCTGCAGTTGGTTCATCTAATACCAATATTTCCGGAGAAAAAGCTAAAGCAGAGGCGATGCATACCTTTCTTTTTTCCCCTCCTGATAGTTTAAAAGGGTGTTTATCTTTTAAGTGATTTATGGATAAAATATTACATATTTCATAAACAATCTCTTTGATCTGTTGATCGGTAAAACCAAGGGAGTCTAATCCAAATGCAATATTATCATACACAGTGGGCATAAACAATTGATTGTCAGTATTTTGAAAAACTATACCGACTTTTGTTCTAACTATTTTTAATGTATCTTTTGAAATAAATATACCACCGATATTTATACTGCCCTCCTGACACAGAATTGTACCGTTTAAGTGTTTGAGTAGTGTTGATTTGCCTGCACCGTTGGCTCCTAAGACTGCAAGGGCGTCTCCATGTTCCAGTCTAAAGGAAATGTTGTGTAACACTTTGGTACCATCAGGATAGGTATATGATATATTGGAAACCTCTATAAAGTGATGACTCATAGTGTTGCTTTTACTAAAAAGATGTAGATAATTGTAGAAAAAATAAAAATGTAATCGTGTTTGTTTATATCAAAATCTTTTTTAAAATGAAAAGACGATATACCACCTTTGGCATTTATAGATTCACAGATAGCTTCAGCACGGTTTATAGCCCTTATGAACATGGTAGAAATGATATATTTCATATCTTTTAAGGTTATTTTTTTATAACAAGTTCTTTTTGAACTGATTGTCTCTTGTACTTGTAGTAGATCATGTAGAAAAATGAAGAGAAATCTATACATCAGTAATAAGGTCATCAAAAGCTCTTTGGGGACTTTGAACTTACTGAGTATGTGAACGAGATCTTTAAAGTTTGTTGATGAAATAATGGTTAACGTACATATAATTATGTTTAAAAATTTTATGTAGGTAGTTATTGCAGATACTAAGCCTGCGTTTATAAAGACATTGTTTAGTTTTATTACATTGTTGTCAAGGAAAGGATTAAAGATGATCAGTGGTACTATAAATAGTGAGGTAGTAAGGGAAAACTTTATCATCAAAGACAAAGGCAAAGGTGACAGTATAAAGAGGTACAATACAAAAGCTGACATAAACAGTATTTTAGTAAGATCATACTTGTTTATTGATACGTTAGTTAATAAAAAGATTGCTAAAATGAGAATTTTTGTTAGTGGAGAAAGTTTGTTTAGATAGCTGTTTTTATGGTTTAGTTCTTCAAAGGACAAAACGTATTCTAAGGCTATCTGGGTGTTCATGATTGTTTTAAGATTTTTTCTTCGTTAAGAAACCTATTGTCATTACAAGAATGATGGTTAAGAGTGCTCCAACAATGCCAGCTAACGAGAGACCCAAAGGTGAATCTGAGTTCGGTAGATTGTAATCGGGTAAAAAAGAGATAATACTCTGTATTTTTTGGAAAACAAGATGGATTTTATTAGAAACTGCTTCTAATTCTTTTGATTCTCCTATGATCCTGGATATACTCCACTCTAACCCATCAGGGTTATCAGAGGCTAAATGGGAAAACACACCGGCGGTAATAAGACTCAATAAAAATAGTGACATGACAGGATTAAAAAATCTGGTATCATTTTTTTGAATGCTATAAAAAGCAGTATTTTTGATAATTTTATAAACTCCAACGGTAATTGCTCCTTCTGCTATGGCTATTAAAAGATGAATAAAAAGCATTAATGATAAAAACTTTGTAAAAGGAAGATCAGATATACCTGATAAAGTGGTTTGTAGTGTAACCATAGAAGCGCCTAAGATAAGAGATAAGAACGCTCCAAGCCATAGAGCTGGATAGGATAGTTTCTCCTTTGAGAAAGATGATATAATAGGATAGATTATATAAGATGGCACAAAGGCTAAATTAAATATATTGCAGCCCAGAGCTAAAATACCACCGTCAGCAAAAAATAGTGCTTGTATTATTAATACCGATGACATGGCAAGAAAGGCGAGATGGGGTCCCAGTACAGCTGCAAGCAGAAAACCTCCTGTAAAATGACCGCTTGAACCAGTGCCAGGTATAGAAAAATTGATCATTTGAAGGGCAAAAACAAGAGATGCAATAACCCCCATAAGTGGTATTATATTATCATGGGAATTTTTTCTAAACTTTATAGATGAATAAACAACTGTTCCTGCTGTAATTGTCCAAAAGGATGTTGCCACAGGTATCGATATAAGAGCATCTGACATATGCATAAACACCTCCGTATAATTACACGTTGTATATACATTATATAATATTTTTTCACTAAGTCAATTTGATATTGTTTTTAAATACTCTATCATGATCTTTTGAATATTTTTTAACATCCTCATATAAAAAAGGGTTTTATGGAATAAACCTTGACAATTGAATATTAAGGTATTAGTTATATAAAAAAAATTATATCTGTGGAGTCGTTTGTGTTTGAGCTTATTGCGAAGTATGTTGTTTATGATCTTTTGTCTCTTCAGAGAAGTATGAAGTTTTCTGCTGTTTTAGAGTTTTTTATATATGATACCTTAAAGATTTTTACCCTTCTTGTTGTTGTGATATTTACTGTATCTTTTATAAGAAGTTTTTTCCCCCCGGAAAAAACAAAAAAGTATTTGTCACATAAAAAAGAGTTTATAGGTAATATCCTTGCAGCTCTTTTGGGTATTGTTACACCATTTTGTTCCTGTTCTGCAGTACCTTTGTTTATCGGATTTGTAGAATCTGGTGTTCCACTTGGTGTCACTTTTTCTTTTTTGATTTCATCACCTATGGTTAATGAAGTCGCGCTTGTGATGCTTTTTAGTCTTTTTGGCTGGAAGATTGCCACTATTTATCTTATAACTGGACTTACAGTTGCGATCGTTGGGGGAATAATTATAGGTAGGCTTAGGTTAGAAAAGTATGTTGAAGAGTATGTTTATAATATTAAGATAGGGGATGTCAAAGTAATGTCTCCGACTTTTAGGGAAAGGATCGATTATGCTAAGGTTAATACCCTTGAGATCTTAAAAAAGGTTTGGCTTTATATAATCATTGCTATTGCCATAGGTGGGTTTATACATGGCTATGTTCCGGAGGATTTTCTTGTTAGATATGCTGGAAAAGATAATATATTTGCTGTACCTATTGCTGTTGTTCTCGGAGTTCCTTTATACTCCAACGTAGCAGGTGTGATCCCAATAGTATATGCCCTCATGCACAAAGGTCTATCCATCGGGACTGTTCTTGCTTTTATGATGGCGGTTACTGCTTTGTCCTTTCCTGAGATGATCATTTTAAGGAAAGTGTTAAAACCAAAGCTCTTGTTTATATTCGTTGGTATTATGACTGTGTCGATAATACTTGTTGGTTATATGTTTAATATGATCTTATAGATAGAACGGTTTTTAGGAGGTTGTTATGGAAATTTTAGTGTTAGGAACTGGATGTCAAAATTGTAGAAATTTATATGAAATGACCAAAAAAGCTTTGGAAGAACTGAATATTGAGGCTGATCTAAAAAAGGTGGAGGATATAGCTGAAATTATGAAATATTCTATGACCACACCGGCTCTTGTAGTAGATGGTAACGTGGTACATGCTGGAAAACCTCTACCTGATCTGGAGAAGATAAAAAAAATTATTAGTAAATAGGAGACTTTTTAAGATCTATTTTAATGTTAGGGGTATAAATATTGGCTTTTAATGACCTACTGTTAACTTATAAAGCTTTGTCTGATAAAACGCGTTTAAAGATTTTAAAGATCCTTGAACATGGTGAGCTCTGTGTTTGTGAACTTGCTCATGCTTTCGATACTGTTCAACCAAAGATATCTTTTCATCTATCCATATTAAAAGAGGCGGGCTTGGTTCGGGACAGAAAACAGGGGAAATGGTCTTATTATTCATTGAGATATGATGATATGTTTAAACGGGTACTTTTGCTCTCCACTATAGAACGTATAGATGATATCGATATTGCCATTGAAAGAGAACGACTTATAAAGAACTTACACAAAAATGATACAAAGGAGATGGATAGATTTTGTTAGGTGTTTTAGAAGCTGTTTGTGATTTGTTGTTATAATTATTTACCCTGATTGATAGGATTATATTTTATTTTAACCTCTTGACATTTTTTGAGAAAAGTATATGGTAAACATAAGTTCACCTGATGAGGTTTTTTATGGAGATCAGTAAAAGGCAGTTGGAATGTCTTTCTTTCATAAAAGATTATATAGCCGAGTATGGCTATCCACCTACGGTTCAAGAGATATGTGATGGGCTGAAGATAAAATCTAAAAATGCAGGGTTTAAGCTATTAAAAGCTCTTCAGGATAAAGGGCTTATCAAAAGAAATCCAATGATTTCAAGGGGGATAGATCTTATATCCAAAAAGGGGTTACCGATAGTTGGAAAGATTACTGCAGGGCTTCCCATTACTGCTGAGGAGAATATTGAGGGTTATTTGTCACTTGATGAGTTTGTGGGTGATGATAGATATTTTGGTCTAAGAGTCGTGGGGGACAGTATGATGGGAAGAGGTATATTCGATGGAGATTTGGTGATAATAAAAAAACAGCCAGATATCTTTAATAATCAGATTGGGGCTTTTATGATAAATGGGGAGTTTACACTTAAGACCTTTAAAGTTTCTGAAAATGGTGAGATCTGTCTTAAACCTGAAAATGATAGTTATCTACCTATATATGTGGGGGATGGGGATATGTTTGAAGTTATTGGGGTATTGAGGATGGTTGTTAGACTTTTTGGGGATCATTATGAGGCAAGAAAATATTGAGATCGCTGCAGCGGTCATATTTGATAAAGGTGATATAAGGCCAAAATGGTTCTTAAAAAATGGCAATAAGATCAAGATCTTGAGGATCATCTATAAGTGGCATGAGAGAGAAGGGTACTATCTTATTTATAAATTTACTGTAACGGACGGGGAAAATCTATATGAAATTGCTTTTAACTCCCATTTACAGCGGTGGTACTTGATATCTACTGTGGAGGGAGTGCATTGATAGGCTGTCTCGATATGGATGCTTTTTTTGCATCTGTGGAACAGGCATCGAATCCAGCTTTAAAGGGTAAACCTATTGCAGTAATAGGTGCTAAAGAGAGGACTGTTGTTGTCACCTGTTCCTATGAAGCAAGACGGTATGGTATAAAGACTGGTATGAGCAAGTATGAAGCTCTGGCTAAATATCCCGATTTAATTCTTGTGGTGGGGAATAATCAGAAATATATCTATATCTCAAAACAGATAGTGGAGTTTTTATCCCAGTTATCTCCTGTTGTGGAAGCATATTCTGTTGATGAAGCTTTCTTTGATCTTTCCCATATAAAAGATCTCACCTATGCTGATATTGCTTATATTATAAAGAGCTGGATAAAAGAGAAATTTGACATTACCTGTTCTATAGGTATTGGTGCCAATAAGCTGATAGCCAAAATGGCCAGTGGAGTAAACAAACCTGATGGTTATTATTTTGTAAAAGAGGATGATAGCATATCATTTTTGGATGAGTTTAGGCTTTCGGATATATGGGGAATAGGTAAAAAGCTTGAATCTCGATTTCTTTCCCAGGGGATATCTTCTCTAAGGGATATAAGGCGTTTAGGGGTAGAGGAGATGGTGAAACGGTTCGGTAAGAACGGTATATACTACTATGAAATTGCTAACGGAAGGCATAGCCCATTGATTTCTGATGAGCCGCTTGTCAAATCTGTTGGTCATAGTATGACACTACCCAGAAATATCTATTCTATGGAGGAGCTTTTACCTTATGTTTTACAGCTTTCTGAAATGGTCTCTGCAAGAGCCAGAAACAACAATATTGCAGGTAAAACCATAACTGTTTTTTTAAAATATGCCAATATGGAAAAGGACTCAAGGCGTATTACTTTACCCTATTATACGTCAGCTACTCATCATGTTTATGACGTTGCAAGGGATATTTTAAAGGGTTTTAACATAACTATGGGTGTAAGACTCATAGGTTTATCTATAGGTAACCTTATTCATGGTTGTAAAGTGTTAATTAATCTTTTTGATAACCCAAGATTGGTGGATATTTATAATGCAGTAGATAAAATAAACAATCGTTATGGCAATTGGACTATATGTCCAGCATCTGTATTAAGTTGTTCAAGAATAGGTAGTAAAACCATCTCCCCTGCCTGGCGTCCAGACGGGGTAAGAAATGTACATGTCACGTCAAATTAATAAGAAAGGGGCCTAAGCCCCCTTTTAGATGGTATTTTTAGCAGTCAAAATATAGCATGAACTCCATTGGATGAGGTTTCATATTTACGGCAGATATTTCGTTTTGTCTCTTGTAAGCTATCCATGTCGAAATAACATCTTCTGTGAACACATCACCCTTGAGTAGGAACTCATGATCTTTTTCAAGACAATCGAGGGCCTCTTCGAGGGATCCTGGCATCTTTGGAATATTTGAAAGCTCGATAGGATCAAGATCGTAGAGGTTTTTGTCCATTGGTTCACCTGGATCTATCTTGTTTTCTATACCATCAAGACCAGCCATGAGCATAGCTGTGAATGCAAGGTATGGATTGCAAGATGGGTCAGGGAATCTTACTTCTATTCTCTTAGATTTTGGGGATGCTGAGTACATTGGAATTCTTATTGCTGCGCTTCTATTTCTTGAAGAGTATGCAAGATTAACAGGTGCTTCATAGCCAGGTACAAGTCTCTTATAAGAGTTTGTGGATGGGTTTGTGAATGCAGCTATAGCTTTTGCATGTTTGATAATACCACCGATGTAGTAGAGGGCTAATTCGCTCAATCCGGCATATTCATCCCCTGCAAAAAGAGGCTTACCGTCTTTCCACAAAGATTGATGGGAGTGCATACCACTACCGTTATCCCCAAACATAGGCTTTGGCATGAAGGTAACAACTTTATTATATTTTTTTGCTACATTTTTAATTGCATACTTGTAGAACATTAAATTATCAGCCTGTTCCACCAATGAGGCAAATTTGATATCTATTTCACACTGACCAGCAGTGGCCACTTCATGGTGATGAGCCTCAACTTCGATACCAAACTTTTCAATTGCAAGGGCCATTTCGGCTCTAATATCCATAAGGGTATCGTGGGGAGGTACAGGGAAGTAACCCTCTTTATGTCTTATTTTGTAACCCAAGTTTGGTAACTCTTCTCTACCTGTGTTCCACGCTGCTTCTATAGAGTCAAAATAGTAGAAGCTTTCATTTGGGTTGCATGCGTATCTGACATCATCAAAGATAAAGAACTCAGCCTCTGGACCAAAATAAGCTGTATCTGCAATACCGGTACCTTTAAGGTATTTGATAGCTTTCATTGCTATGTTTCTTGGGTCCCTTGAATATGGCTCTTTTGTAATAGGATCTACTATTTTGCAGAGCATAATTAAAGTAGGAACTTGTGTGAAAGGATCTATCTTTGCCGTGGATGGATCAGGGATGATCAACATATCGCTGTTATTGATTGCTTGCCAACCTCTAATACTGGAACCATCGAATCCTAAACCCTCTTCAAAGGTATCTTCATCAAACATAGATACTGGATAGGAGCAGTGCTGCCACAGCCCAAAGAAATCTACAAAACGTAGGTCAACAAACTTGATATTTTGCTCTTCTATGAGCTTTAAAACCTCTTTTGGTGTCATAAGGCCTCCATTTATTTATTAAAGTGCATTTTCACCTGTTTCGCCAGTTCTTATTCTTACTACTGAATCTATAGATGATACAAATATCTTGCCGTCACCTATTCTTCCTGTTCTTGCGGTTTCAGCAATTACTCTAACTGCATCATCCACCATCTCATCGGGTAGCACAAGTTCTATTTTGATTTTGGGTATGAAGTCAATTACATACTCTGCTCCCCTATAAAGCTCTGTATGACCTTTCTGTCTACCAAAGCCTTTTACCTCACTTATGGTGATACCCCTTATACCTATCTCGGTTAGTTTTTCCTTGACTTCGTCAAGCTTGAAAGGTTTGATTATCGCTTCTATTTTTTTCATCATTCCTCCTTTTTTTATTTATGCAATCCTAATGCCAATTATTTTTTGTATAAAACATGACAAATTGTAGTAAAGCGCTTAATTTTTGTTCAGTTTCTTGTTTATCATGTCTAATCTTTCATCGATAAATTCACAATTATCTTTTTTAAGGTTACATATATCTTTTTTAATCGTTAGATCTTTTTTTAGATTATAGGTCCAGCTGTTGTACCTATCTATTTGTAGGACAAATTCTATAAGTTTGTTGGCTTCTTCTAAGAGATTGATATTTATAAAGCGAAGGGTTATATTTCTACCAAGTCTTGATTTTGTCCAATCTGGTATGGTCTCATCTGAGAGCTCTTTTATGGCATCTTGTGATGAGTTATAATGTTTTGCTTGTAGTTGTAAGCTTTTGGGTAACTTTTTATAGTCATATTTTTGTCCTACAAGGAAGTTTATGCTATTGATTTCATCTTCACAATGACCGATAAGAGCGTATCTTTTTGCGTATTCAATATAAGTGGCATTATCTTCTAAAAGGTATCTGCCGATATAAATCTTTGATAGATTGCAATTGTCATCAGCTTTTTGAAGTGAATCAACAGATTTTAGAAAATTTATTTCCGATAGCTTAAAATCTCCAGAGTTGTAATATCTAATGTAATTTTCAAAATAACGTTCTGCTAATAAAAAACCATCCGATACTTTTTTTGATGAGCACCCAATTAAAAAGAGTAGTAGTGCTATAAAAATCTTTTTCACTTAACGATCTCCTAAGGTATTTTTATGCTTCCTTCAGATTTTTTGGGACCGGAAAACGGCCATCTCTGTTCAAGATTTAGCAACAGTCTGTTTGTAGAATTGAGTATTTCATCTGCTTCTTTTTTTATATGAGTTAGGTTATCGGTGGTTTCAGCTACATTTTTTGTAATCATTTCTGTGTTCTTGATAATAGGTTCTAATTCATTTACCCTCTTGTTTATGTCGTTTATAAGTGTGTTAGATTTTTTGATTAAGTTATTTACATCTTTTATCGTTTCTTCCGTTGTTACTACCCTTTGATCAACTTTATCCAATATATTTGCTACCTTTATGGAGATCTCATTAAGGTTTTTTTGTAGCATCTGGATATCATCAGTTATTTTATGAATTTTGTTATTAAGATCATCGGTTCTTATTAATTTGCCTAAGGAACCTCTTTTGAGGGTTAAATCATCCCCTACATGTCCCAAGCCCCTCATCAGTTTTGTCAGATCTCCATCTGGGTTTTTCAAATCATCTGTTATATCCCGTATATTTGCAACGATCTGTTTTGCATCGTCTAATACAGGTTTTGCTTTTTCTATTATCTCTTCCAACCCCTTACTTCTTATCAAGTGAAATTTATCCCCATCCTGAATAACTCTACCTTTACCCCCTGAAAATGTTATACTTGTGGCACCCAATATATTTTTAGCTTCTAACTTACATTCGGAATCTATTTTTATCCATTTAATATAGTCTTTTGGAATTTTTACTGTCATGGTAACCCTACCATCATCTTCAAGATTGATATCCTGAACTCTACTTATCTGAAATCCTGAAAAAATGACTGGCATTCCATTCGTAAGTCCTTCACCATTTTCGGAATATATCTTAATCTTTACCTTTGGGGTAAGGATTTTTTTGTTAAAGGCAATAAGCCCAATGACAATTAAAATGGTTAAAACAGCCAATAGTATAAATAGACCAACTTTATACTCTATACCCTTAAATCTTGGGTCAGCCATTCATCGTACTCCAATTTTATAATATTAGATATTTGTGCATATTTATCGTAGTTCTCATTATAATCTAAAATTGCATAATTTTCATTACATTTTATAAAAAAATCCATTAAATGGTGTGAGTGTTCAATACCTACATGATCCAAAGGCATTATAAAGAGTATTAACTCAACTGGAAACATAAGCGCTGTAATATATTTTACTAAAAAAATTTCGTAATTAGAGAGTGTATCTCTCCGGTTATGGATCTTTTCTGATAGATTAAATATATTTAGATAATCTTGTATTGTGCTTATTAATTGTTTTATTTTCATGCCTTTGTGATAAGACATAGGTAGAGCAATATTTTCTAAAACGGAGAGGTTACCTATTATAGGTAACTGTTTGTAGATGATATAATATTTTAGTTCAATAGCATTACAAAGGGAAACTTTTTCAAGGATGTCATCTACATGCTTTATATTTATTTTTACAAATTTTCTCATATAAATACCCCTGTAATTTCAACAAACATCAAGCCATAAAAGACCCTCATCATCCCTCTTAGTAATGCTATAGGAACATCTGTAGTGGCTTTACCTACGCCCATTGAGGTATATATAGGTAATGTCATAAGAACAAATCCAAACATAACAGTCTTATATATAAAACATAATACATCACTTAGATTGAGCTCATTAAAGATCAGCATGACCATATAATCAAAGGTAATGTTCATCTGAAAACTCAAATAAAGATATCCAACGGTTACTGCGGTAAAAGCAAAAAAAACAGCAAGTGAAAACGAGCATACCATACCAGCAAATACTCTGGGTAAAAAGAGATAACTGTATTCATCTATTCCATGGGTTTTTAAAGCCTTAATCTCCCAGCCGAGCTTCATCATCGATATTTCTGCGCCAACTGCAGTGGCGCTTCTGAGGGATAATAAAAGTGCTGTTAAAAAAGGTGCTACTTCTCTAATTACTATAACAACAAATACCTTACCTGTCTGATGTTGGGCTCCAATGCTGAAAAGAAACTTACCCAATATTCCCACAAGTCCCAGACCAAAGATTATGGCAAAGACAATTACTACCCTTAATATCTGTACACCTGTAAAATATATCTGTCTTGTTGTTACTAAGAAAATAGCAGGATTTAATATTTTAAAGGTTAAAAACTGGGTGACGATTTTATTACAGAATTTAACATAATCTTTTAAGAACTTTGTGCCATCTACAAAAAAATTGCCTATACTATATATAAATCTGTTCATTAACTTCTGTAGTCGGCGTTAATTTTTACATAATCATAACTAAAGTCACATGTCATTATCTGGGCTTCTGCGTTTCCTACTTTTAAATCTATGGTGATGATGTATTCATTTTTTAACATAATTTCATGAACATCCTTTTCAAGGCAAGGGTCTATAAGCCTACTGTTTTCAACATATTTTAGATTATCGAAATAGATATCGATTTTTTCTGGATCTATATCTATCATGGAAGCACCAATTGAAGCCATAAGCCTACCCCAATTGGGGTCTGAACCGAAAAACATGGTTTTTACAAGAGGAGAATTTGCTATTTTACTGGCACAGGTTTTAGCATCTTGGTATGTTTTTGCATTTTTAACTAAGATATGAACCAGTTTTGTTGCCCCTTCACCATCTAAAACAATAGATCGAGATAAGTGATTGCATACGTAGAGTAAAGCGTTTTCAAATTCTTGTAGTTCTTCTTGTGTGGTTAATTTAATTCCACTTAGACCGTTGGAGAAGAGGAATACTGAGTCATTTGTACTCATGTCCCCATCTACAGTTATAGAATTGAAACTTTTTTCTACTACTTTTGATAATATAGTTTGCATTAAATCTTTATCGATAACGGCATCTGTGGTTATAAATGATAGCATCGTTGCCATTGATGGTGAAATCATCCCTGCACCTTTGGCTGCTGCACCTATGACATACACTCCATTCTTTGTTTCCACCAATACGGCGATTTTTTTAGGTTTGGTATCTGTGGTCATGATTGCTTTGGTGAAATCGTCATCTTCATCATCTATTTTATCGATTAAAGCTTCAGTATAAGCGTAGAATTTTTCTACAGGTAATCTTACGCCTATAACACCTGTAGATGCCATCAATAAGGAGCCAGGAGGAAGGTTTAGTTTTTTTTCAAAGTTTTTAGTAATGTCATGATAATCTACAATACCTTGTTTTCCTGTGCAGGCATTTGCGTTTCCACTATTAACAAGGATTCCATAAAATTGAGCACAACTCTTTATCTGTTCTAATCCTGCAATGACAGGTGCAGCTTTTACTTTATTGGTTGTAAAAACTGCAGCAACATTACATGGGACTTCGGATATTAAGATGGCAAGGTCAAGTTTACCAGATTTGTTACCTTTTATATCTGCAGAAACAGCTGCTGATGAAAAACCAAGAGGGGTACAAACACCACCATTTTCTACAAGTTTCATATTCACCTCACAATAATCCGTCTGTTTCTTTAAACCCTACTAAGAGGTTTAAATTTTGAACTGCTTGACCACTTGCACCTTTGATCAAGTTGTCTATGGTTGAAATGATAATTACTTGTTCACCATCTTTGTAAACTCCTATGTCTATAAAATTCGTATTTACTATGTTCTTTATTGAGGGGATATCTTTTTCGTATATTCTTACAAAAGTTTTATTATTATAAAAATCTTTTAAGCATTCTATTATAGAGGATAATTTATAGTTTGATTTTGTGTAAATAGTGGAAAGTATACCTCTATTTATTGGTAATAGGTGTGGTGTAAATATTACATGTACAGGGGATCCTGTTTTGGAAAGGATATGGTCTATTTCAGGGTTGTGTCGGTGATTGAATATACTGTAGGGTTTGAAGTCTTCGTTGACCTCACAGAAATGGGTTTTCTCTGAAGGAGTTTTACCTGCTCCACTGACACCAGACTTTGAATCAGCTATCAATATGTCAAATTCCAATAGATTATTTTTTATAAGAGGATAAAGTGGTATAATGATCGATGTGGGGTAACAGCCGGGATTTGCTATGAGAGTTGATTTTTTTATTGAATCCTCAAATATTTCAGGTATCCCATATACAAACTTATCGAGTAGTTCGGGGTATTTGTGATTTTCATTGTATGCTTTTTTATATGTGTTGGGGTCTGAGATCCTGAAATCAGCGCTCAGATCTATTACGATCTTACCGTTTTTAGCAAAAAAATTTGCTGCATCCATAGATGCCCCGTGGGGAAGACATAAAAATACAACATCTGTTTCTTTTGTTATCTTTTCAAAGTCGTTGTTGATAAGGGTCATATCGCATAAGCCCTTTAGGTATGGGTATATTTCACTGATATTTTTATTAGCACTTGAGTCACTTGTGAGGTGTTTGATCTTTAATTTTGGATGTTTTAACAGGATCTTGACCAATTCAAAACCAGTGTAACCTGTAGCACCAATGATGGAAACATTCATAATCTCTCCAAAAGAAAGTATTGATTTTATTGTTATTTTATTGCAATTTTTTTTAAAAAAAAAGAGTTTTTTGAACATGAAACTAAAAGTGTATGTGCAACCTGGATCTAAGAAACAGTGTTTTGATGGTTTTTTTAACGAACATGTTAAGATAAAATTAAAGTCTCCACCTCTGGATGGGAAGGCAAATGAAGAGCTTATAGATTTTTTGTCAGAGAAATTAGGAATATCTAAAAAAGAGATCAGACTCATCAGTGGGGATAAATCACGGTATAAGTTAATAGATATAGGTTCAGAAATAGATATCAAAGATTTTTTAAAAATATTAAACGGTTAAACGTTACGGTTTGCGTTAAATATGGTTTTTTCTCTGGTTTCCTTTAATATCCGCCAGGTGGAATCTTCTTTGATGAAAACAGTCTTGGAGTAATATATTATTTCTCCTTCTTCAATAGTAAAAAAACGTTCTATGTAATAAACATATGCCAGAGTTGATTTTATGATTTCCTTTGTAATGTTGAGTTTTAAAGGGATTGTATCTCTTCTTAAATCGCTAAAATGAAGCACATAATCCTCTTTTTGGGGGAAGAATTTTATAAAATCACTTTTTGTGGAATAAAGGTTGTGGATAAACTCCGGTTCGTTTTTTATAAAAGCCTCAAATCTTTTCAAAATAATCTCTGATGGGCAGGTCAATTTTTTTACCTCCTAAGAAAAGTATGTGGTTTATTCTCGTCAGCATTTCTCTGAAAGATGTTCTATCAAGAGCTGAAATGAATAGTGCATCTGGATATTCTTTTTTGTATTCACTTAGTTTTTCCGATGTTATTAAATCGATTTTGTTAAAGACCAATATCCTTTGCTTTTCGGAAAGTTTTAGTTCGTCAAGGATTTGAGATACGGAAACAATATGCTTTTTAAATTGGGAGTTGGAAATATCTACAAGATGTATGAGTAGATCTGAATCAACAAGTTCTTCTAATGTCGATTTAAAGGCTCCTTTTAGGCTTTCAGGTAAATTTCTGATGAAACCCACAGTATCTGTAAGAATACATTCCCTTTCCTTAGGGAATCTAAGTCTTTTGGAGGTAGTATCAAGGGTGGCAAACATTAGGTTGTCTGCGTATACTTCACTGTTGGTTAATTTGTTTAAAAGGGTTGATTTGCCTGCATTTGTGTACCCAACAATGGAGACAACAGGTAGGTTTCTCTTGGTTCTTTTTGTTCTTTGGGTGTTTCGTACTGATTCTAGTTCTTTCAGTTTTTTTGTAAGAAAGGCTATTCTATCTCTTATCCTCCTTTTGTCGATTTCAAGCTTAGTTTCTCCTGGGCCTCTTCCGCCGATACCTCCAGTAAGTCTGGATAGCGAGTCATCCCTACCGGTAAGTCTTGGGAGTATGTGTTTAAGTTGGGCGAGCTCCACCCTAATTTTTCCTTCATTGGACTTTGCTCTTCTAGCAAATATATCCAATATCAACTGGGTTCTGTCCAGTATTTTCATCTCGGTTTGTTCAGAGATACTTCTCGATTGGGCTGGGGTCAAAACATTATCAAATATCAGATAATCTATATTGTTTTGCATAGCAAAAAGAATGATTTCTTTTAATTTTCCAGGACCGACTACGTATTTTGGATCTATTTTGGTTTTTATTTGATAAAAAACTTTTTCTGGTGAGATTTCTGCAGTTCTGCAAAGTTCTTTTAATTCAGCTATACTTTCTTCAGCCTCTTTTTTGTTTGTGTAGGAGCCTACTAAAACGGCCGAAAAACTTTTTTTAACTAAGAATCTTTCTTTTACATTTGCTAAAAATTCATCTTCTATTGCGTTGACAAAGGAGATGAAATCATCCTTTATATCGTAGGGATCCTTGTATTCTAAAAGATCTATTTCTTTTGATGGATGAAGGTATGCCATCTGTAGTTTGTAGGGTTCACCATTATCGTTGAGCTTAAGTACAGCAACGGCATCAAGACGTAAAAGTTTTAAATCTGTTATATCATCTTGATCTATATCCTCTCCGTAAAGATGGGTGTGAATAAGTCTTAGCCCCCTTAGTTTTCCAGGTGTTATTGCAAATCTATCTAACTTTGGTATAAGGACCTCTTTGTTTGTACCCACGAGGACATATTGGATAATATTGTTTCTATCTATCAATATGCCTATTTGTCTTCCGGTTTCTTTTGATATGGAGGAGATCTTTTTTATCAGTTCTCCGGATATGATGGCAGAGGAAATATTTTTTTTCTTAATTAATTTTTCGAGCGTTCTTAAATAACTTACTTTTAAATGTTCTGTATAACCGTATAGAATATGTTCCTCCTTTACTAATGTAAATTGATGTGATATAAATTGCAAGAAAAAAATGCAGTTTTATAAGGAGACGTTGATGTATTTTCCTTTAGAAGCACAGGATATCATTTTACAACAGGCTAAAATGGTGGGGTACGAAATTGTTCATATATCAAATGCTTTAGGTAGGATTGCATTTGAAGATGTTTTCTCCAATAGAAGATTGCCAGCAATGGATAATTCAGCGATGGATGGTTATGTATTCAGATGGTGTGATTATGAAAAAGGGATGAGGGAGTTTAGGGTCAACGGTGTGATTAAGGCTGGAGATGATGTTTCCCATTACCTTGTGGGTGAAGGGGAATGCTATAAGATTATGACTGGTGCTTTTATACCTAAAGGTGGAGATACTGTAGCTGAAATTGAGGTTACGGATGGTGGGGTTCATAGGGTAAGGATAGAAGGTAAAGTCAAATGTAACAATCATATAAGGAAAGCAGGTGAAGATATAGAATTGGGGCAGAAGATTTCAATAAAAGGGAGAAAGATTACCCCATATATTTTGGCGAGGTTGATATCTGCTGGTATTACCTATCTAAAAGTCTATCGTAAGTTGAGAATAGGTGTTTTATCCACTGGGGGGGAGTTGATATTTCCTACAGATAGTGCCCAAATGGAAAAGACCATTGATTCAAATGCTTTTTTTGTGGGTAGTCTGCTAAAAGAGATGAATATAGATATAGAATATTTGGGTATCTTCAAGGATGATAATGAAGAATTAAAAAGATTCTTGACTCAGATCGATACTAAATATGATCTCATTATCTCCAGTGCAGGTATTTCCAGTGGTGATTTCGATGTGGTGGGTAATATTTCAGAAGAGATCGGTGTAAAATGGATTATAAGGGGCGTTAAACAAAAACCAGGTAAGCCATTTTCTTTTGGCTATATTAAGGATATCCCTTTGTTTGCACTGCCGGGTAATCCAGTAAGCTCCGCTTTTTGTTTGTTTTTTTATGTTATACCTTATATTAAGAAAGTTTTGGGTAGTAATGAATATAAGTTAAAATCATTAGAGGCTATTTTAAAGGGTAAGATAAAAAAACGAAATGATAGGGTTCATTTTAATAGAGTGGTGATAAAGTATGAAAAGGATATGTTTTATGCTTACCCTTTTGAAAGTCAGGATTCCCACATGATAAGCTCTATCTCGGAATCCAATGGTTTTTGTATGATACCATCTGAAATGGTTGGGGAGATATGTGATGGAACGATCTTACGGGTATATCCATATAATTTTGAGGCGATGTTTTGATTATGAAGAGAAAGTTGCCCATAGGGCAATCTAATTTTGAATATATTGTAAAAAATAACAACCTTTATGTTGATAAAACAAGTTATATCTATAATCTTATAACATCTACACAGTTTAACTTTCTCTCCCGCCCCCGCAGGTTTGGTAAGTCATTGTTGATATCTACTCTGGAGCAGGTCTTTAAAGGGAATAGGGAGATATTTAATGGGCTTTGGATAGCGAAGTCTGATTATGATTGGAATGAGTACTCAATTATAAGACTCGATATGAACTCGGTAGATGCTGATAGCCCAGAAACCTTGAAGAGGTCCTTATCAATTTTCATGGATACAACAGCCAGAGAATATGGTATAGATCTTCAGATAGATCTACTTAAGATGAAGTTTGAGGAGATGGTGGTAAAGATATACAATAAGACAAAGCGTAGTATAGTAGTGCTCATAGATGAGTATGACAAGCCTATAATATCTCATCTTGGTAGAGGAGATGATCACCTAAAGATAGCAATAGAAAATAGACAGGTGCTTAAGGACTTTTACGGTACGTTGAAGGCAGCGTCGGTGATCGAGAAGCTTAGGTTTGTTTTGCTTACAGGGGTGAGCAAGTTTTCTAAGACTGGGGTCTTTTCTGAACTCAATAATCTTTTTGATCTTACGATGGATAGTAATTACTCAGCTATGCTTGGGATAACTGATGAGGAG